>NZ_VFTM01000021.1:0-114976 GCF_006439555.1 Mesorhizobium sp. B3-1-6
CCTGCCGGACATCTCCCCCACAAGGGGGGAGATCAGCAGCTTCGGCGCCCCGCTCCTTCTAAAACGCAGGCGATCGCTACCTCCTCACCACCACATGCGGCGCGAATGTCTTCACCGCATCCACCATCTCGTCCCCGCGCACGTCGAGCGAGGAGATTTCCATATGCACGATGTTCCGGCCGAAGGGCATCAGGCCGAAGGCATTGGCGGAGGAATGTCGGATTGCGTCGGGCGGCTCCTCGGTGAGCTCGAAATTGAGCATCGCCGCGCCCTTGCCGCCGGCGGCAAGCCGCACGCTCCGCACCTTGCTCCACGGCACCAGCACGTCGCCGGCGCGGGCATCGCGGAAACCTTGGCTGTTCAGCACCACCTTGACCGAAGTGTCGAAGGCGCCGCGCGCGATGAATACGCCGAGCCCCAGGCAGGCGGCGCCGAGCAGCGCGATCCACAGCACATGCCCGCTGTTCGCCCCCGAGGCCACGCCCTGCAGCGCGCCGAAACCGAAAATGCCGCCGAGCAGGAACGGCCCGATGGCGGGCAGGATCTTTCCCGACGGGCTGTTGCGGATTTCGAGCGGCGCGGCCATCGCCTTCGCGCTCAACGCTCCGGCTTCAGCAAAGTCCAGATCCAGCCGATGAAGGTCAGCATCAGGAACGGATAACCGAGCGCCGGCAGCGGCGCCGAGGTGGGCAGAAGCGGCGCGCCCCACAGGATCATCAGGATCGAGACGGCGAACAGCACGGCGGCGACGGAGGCCGTAAGCCGCATCCACAGCGCGAAAGTGGCCTGCGCGCTGACCATCACCAGCCCCGCCGCCCACAGCGCAATGCCGCCGGCATAAGAAGGTACGGAGGCCTGCAGCCCCGCCGCATTGCCGGCCAGAAGCAGGCTTTCGCCGGCAAGGAAAGTCAGGAACCCGGCCGCGACGAGATCATGGCCGAGCCGCTGGTATTTCATCGTCAGCAGCGCCGCGGCGACGACGATGCCCACGCCGTCGATGGTCCAGACCGTCTCGCGCAGCGCGTCGCTGGCAACGAAAGTGCCCGCCAAGCCAAAAGCGCCGCCGATGGCCAGGCCGATCGCGGCGACGGTGTCCGAGGTGGAGCGCATGTGATGTCTCCCCAAGCCGGGGAGAGGATACGCCAAGGTGAGCTGGTTTAAAACGGCCGAATGAACGACCTGCACTTGCCTTGTCAAAAGACGATTTCCATGCTGATTCCCAACGACCACGGACGTACTGGATTATGCTGCGAGCTGAGAGATAGTTTTCCCATGAGCGACGAATCTGACCTTCAAATAATTTTGGATTTTATAAAGAATTTGGTAGATAACTACTGGAATGATACAGGAAACCCGTTGCTCCTGAGCTCCCTCGGTTGGAGCATACGGCAACGTTTTGACAATTCTGATGTGGTTTTCGAAAATGGCCTTAAGCGATTTTTACTTGATCATCCGGTCGTTCAGGTTGTCACTGACCCGATAATCGCGCAAAAAGTAGGAGCCGTTCCTCTTGGCGTAGCATTGCCAGAGGATGTCTCTGAGCTGTTCCGAGACGCGGAGCGCTCGGTTGTTACCAAAGAAAAGAAACCGCGCTTGTACTCTCAGGACTTCTGGAACTTGTTTGTGTATGGATTCTCGAATAAACGATTTGTGATTGTTGATTATCGTTCTAATACATGGCGCATCAGCGAAACCGATGCGACGACCGAAGGTCAAAAGGCCTACGAAATTGTCCAGTCGGATGTCGTAGCCTTGCCCCGAGAGACGCCTATGAGCGTAAAGGTTCCCGCAGTTCACGACGCCATATCGAAATGGCTCACGCGGAATGGGCTCAACAGAGAAATGTTTGAAAATCGGCTTACCAAGCAACCGACCGCGAAGGAAGAACAAACGAGTCTAACCCTTGAGGCCGCGTTCTCAAAACTTGACCCCGTCGATCTATCTCGTATTTCTATACCATTGGATCTGGTACGGAAGATGCTTTCCGGAAGATGACAGCAATAAGCCATTTTTTGGTCTTTATAGGAGCATCTCCGAGTCTCTCTACAGAGATCAATCGGATGTCGAAGCGCTTTTCCGGTACTCAGGTGATTGCACCGGCAATGGGCAAGTCGGACCGCGTGATCTCGGAGCGTTCCGTTGCGCGAGCCATGTCTGATCTGGTTACGTCAATGCGAGTGGCTAATGGTTTCGATCAGCCAGCCCGCTTATCGGTATGGGCATATCAACCAGAGAGCGTAGCCCAGGTGGATACACTTTGGACGGCTTTCGGTAGCTCAGCTTGGATTGAGTTTATACCTAGCCATCTGAAGCATAAAGATGCGGCAAGCCGCGGTTACATCGAGAATAGGGTGAAACCCCTCTTCCAACTAATGAACGAAATATCGATAGAGGTTTTCTCTAGGAGAAAAAGCTCCCCACTTCCGATTCCGCTAAAGAACTTTCACTCTGACATTTCGTCAACTCTCCAGGGTCACTGGTACAGCAACGCCAGCGTTGACGAGCTGAAGGAGCGGATTGCAAGCTTATGTGGTAAATTTAGGCAATTTCACACTAACAATTTCACCCACACGGACAGACGAAGGCTTGTTTTCGCACCAGCGATTGATACTCAATGCCATGGCAAGCCCCACCCGACGGGCGACGACGAGCGATGCTTCGTCGCTGGTAGATTTCGATTTGGATCAGCATTGTTCGCTGGCTTCCACTATGATGTCAGCAGTGGAAATGGAAAGACTTTGGCGTCCATATTCTATGATTGCTGCGGACGCATGCGCGACTTGAAACCAGAGCGTCGGGACTACTTGAACGTCTTTCCAAACGACCATTTATTGCCCGCCAAATGAAAACAGGGTGCTATTAGCACCCTGTCTATTATTTAGGGCGAATGCCCGTAAACTTGTTCTCAGCCGGTCGCCACGGAGTATTCTACTGAGTAGTTTCTCGCCGTGTGCAGCAATCTAGCCTTTCGACGTCTAGCTAGCGCGGCACGGATGTGGTCCCCTTCTGAAAGTAGGCTGAGAAGCGCAAATCAGAAGCTTTCCACCGGATAGGCAGCTATATAAGAGCAACTTTTATAGCAACTGTCAACGGTTGAGAGACCTAGAGGTTCCGCTCACGCCTGATAGCCGCATCAAATCGCACCACATTTAGGGGGTTAAGGGACGATATGCAAGAACCCCCTACGACTTAAGAGCTCCCTCAATCGCCCATCTTCAGCGCCTGGATAAACGCCTCCTGCGGGATATCCACCTTGCCAAACTGGCGCATCCGCTTCTTGCCCTCTTTCTGCTTGTCGAGCAGCTTGCGCTTGCGGGTCACGTCGCCGCCGTAGCATTTGGCGGTGACATCCTTGCGCAGCGCCGAGATGGTCTCGCGGGCGATGACCTTGCCGCCTATTGCTGCCTGGATCGGGATCTTGAACAGATGGTGCGGGATCAGCTCCTTCAGCTTCTCGCACATGGCGCGGCCGCGCTTTTCCGCCGCCGTGCGGTGCACCAGCATCGACAGCGCGTCGACCGGCTCCTCGTTGACCAGGATCGACATCTTGACCAGGTCGCCCTCGCGATAGTCGGTCAGGTGATAGTCGAAGGAGGCGTAGCCCTTGGAGATCGACTTCAGCCGGTCGTAGAAGTCGAAGACCACCTCGTTGAGCGGCAGGTCGTAGGTGAGCATGGCGCGTTTTCCCACATAGGAGAGATCGGCCTGGATGCCGCGCCTGTCCTGGCAGAGCTTCAGGATGCCGCCGAGATAGTCGTCGGGGGTGAGGATGGTGGCGCGGATCCACGGCTCCTCGATCGAGGCGATCTTGACGACGTCGGGCATGTCGGCCGGGTTGTGCAGTTCCTTCACCGAGCCGTCGTTGAGGTTCAGGCGGTAGACGACGGAGGGGGCCGTGGCGATGAGGTCGAGGTTGAACTCGCGCTCCAGCCGCTCCTGGATGATCTCCAGATGCAGCAGGCCAAGGAAGCCGCAGCGATAGCCGAAGCCGAGCGCGGCGGAGGTTTCCATTTCGTAGGAGAAGCTTGCGTCGTTAAGGCGCAATTTGCCGACGGCGGCGCGCAGATCCTCGAAATCGGCGGCGTCGACCGGGAACAGGCCGCAGAACACCACCGGTTGCGCCGGCTTGAAGCCAGCAAGCGCCTTTTGCGTCGGGCGGCGGTCCTCGGTGATGGTGTCGCCGACGCGGGTGTCGGCCACTTCCTTGATCGAGCCGGTGAAGAAGCCGAACTCGCCGGGGCCGAGCTCGTCGACATTGACGCGGGCCGGCTTGAAGACGCCGGTGCGCTCGACGAGGTATTTCGCGCCGGTGCCCATCATGCGGATGGTCTGGCCCTTCTTCATCACGCCGTCGATGATGCGCACCAGCACGATGACGCCGAGATAGGCGTCGTACCAGCTGTCGACCAGCATGGCCTTCAGGGGTGCCGCGATGTCGCCCTCGCGCGGCGGCGGCAGCTGGTGGACGATCGCCTCCAGCACGTCGGGCACGCCAAGGCCGGTCTTGGCCGAGATCAGCACCGCGTTGGAAGCGTCGAGGCCGATCACCTCCTCGACCTGCTCGCGGATGCGCTCGGGCTCGGCCGCCGGCAGGTCGACCTTGTTCAGCACCACGACGATCTCGTGATTGTTGTCGATGGCCTGGTAGACGTTGGCCAGCGTCTGCGCCTCGACGCCCTGGGAGGCGTCGACCACCAGCAGCGAGCCCTCGCAGGCGGCGAGCGAACGCGACACCTCATAGGCGAAGTCGACATGGCCGGGCGTGTCGATGAGGTTCAGCACATAGTCCTCGCCGTTCCTGGCGCGGTAGTTCAGCCTCACCGTCTGGGCCTTGATGGTGATGCCGCGCTCGCGCTCGATATCCATCGAGTCCAGCACCTGCTCCTTCATGTCGCGCTCCTCCAGCGTGCCGGTGAGTTGGATCAGCCGGTCGGCAAGCGTGGATTTGCCATGGTCGATATGGGCGACGATGGAGAAATTGCGGATGTGGTCGAGGGGCGTCGTCATGCGGCGCGCTTTAGCAGGGGCCGGGTTGAGGGGCAAGCGGTGGGGGTTTTTCCTTCGCCTTCTCTCCCATGCGGGAAGGTGGATCGGCGCGCATCTGAGACGGATCCAAGCGTCGCGATCCTTCACACCCCTCTCTGGCCTGCCGGCCATCTCCCCCGCAAGGGGGGAGATTGGCTGTTCCGCCGCCGGCATCTCCCTTTCGACCTGGGAGATCGGCGAAGGCCTGCGCGACATCTGATCTCCCCCCTTGCGGGGGAGATGCCCGGCAGGGCAGAGGGGGGTGCTGTCCCTGCAACGTTCCGCACTGAGGCACCCACATCACAAACCGGTGAAGTTGTAACGAAGCCCTGCGCCGTCGCGAAATGGGAGCATGACCCGCCGCAACGGAGACTGCTTCCCCATGATCGGATTGAAGACAAGGACCGGCCTGCTCGCCGGGGCGATGCTTGCCGCCACGCTCGGCGCCGCTTCGGCACAGCCGCTGACCGTGGTCGAGCTGTTCACCAGCCAGGGCTGCTCGTCCTGCCCGCCGGCCAACGCCAACCTGATCAAGGTCAAGGACCAGCCGGGCGTACTGGCGCTGTCGTTCAACGTCACCTACTGGGACTATCTCGGCTGGAAGGACACGTTCGGCCGCAAGGAATTCACCGATCGCCAGGTGACCTACGAGCCGTCGCTCGGCCGTGACGGACCGTTTACGCCGCAAGTGGTGGTGAACGGCAGACGCGACGGCGTGGGCGCGGCGCCCGGCGAGATCCAGAGCCTGATCGCCAAAGGCGGCCACACCCAGGGTCCGGAGCTTTCGCTTGGGCAGGCCAAGGTCAGCATCGGCGCCGGCAAGGCGCCGGGCGGCGGCGCCGACATCTGGCTGGTGCGCTACACGAGAGGCGTCGTCGAGGTGCCGGTGGCGCGCGGCGAGAACACCGGACGCACCCTGCCGCACGCCAATGTCGTGCATGCGCTGACGAAACTCGGCAGCTGGACCGGCGAGGCCACCACGCTGCCGCTGCCGGCCGCCTCCGGCGGCTTGAACACCGCGGTGCTGGTGCAGGCGCCAGGCGGCGGCCCGATCCTGGCCGCGGCCGCCAACTGATCTTTTTCCTCTTCGCGCGGGGCCGCAGGCAGCGGCAACGCATAACCCGGCCCGCTTCCGCGCGCCAAAACCCAAGGAGACTATCATGACCAAATACCTGACCCTGCCGGCGCTCGCCCTCGCGCTTTCCGCGTCCGTCTTCGTCGCCGGCGCCCGCGCCGACGACACGACCAATGCGATGAAGCCCGCCAATGCGATGGCGACCGACGCCATGAAGCCGGCGACGGACGCGATGAAGCCGGCTGACGCCATGAAGCCCGCCGACGCGATGAAGCCCGACGCGATGAGCACCGAGGCGATGAAGCCGGCTACCACCGACGCGATGAAGCCGGCCACGGATGCCATGAAGCCGGCGGATGCGATGAAGCCGGCGGACGCCATGGCTCCGGCTCAATAGGTCCGGTCTTTGCAGCCTCGGCGCGTCGGCAGACGAGGGCGCGCCAAGGTTGTTCTCTCGCGGCGCGAGAGCCAGTTGTTTTGTACACAATTCCGGACGGAAAGCCGCTGCACGCTTTTCTGGAATTGCCAAGTTTGCGACCCTCGCAAGGAGCCCACCATCATGTTGAACAGACGTACTTTCTCCGCCGCACTCGCCGCTGGAATGGCAACGACGCTGTTGGCCGGCGCCGACAAGGCGCGAGCGCAAACGGGCTCCAAGGTTCGCAATGTCATCCTGGTCCACGGCGCCTATGCAGATGGCTCGTGCTGGTCGGAGGTGATCGGAGTTCTTCAGAAGGCCGGCTTCAACGCAACCGCCGTCCAACACCCGCTGACCACCCTGGAGGCGGGCGTCGAGGCAACGCGCCGCGCGATCGCGCTCCAGGATGGACCGACGATCCTTGTCGCGCACTCCTTTGCCGGCATGATCATCACCGAGGCAGGCGTGGATTCGAAGGTTACGTCGCTGGTCTATGTCGCGGCGCGTGCACCGGATGCCGGCGAAGACTACACGGCGCTCGCCAAGACTTTTGCGGCGCCGCCCGCCTCGGCCGGCCTTGTCTGGTCCGGAGGCTATGGCAAGCTCGGAGAAGAGGCTTTCCTGCGCGATTTCGCCGGCGATCTTCCCAGCGAGAAGGCGCGCATCCTTTATGCCGTGCAGGCACCGATCTCGGACAAGCTATTCTCCGGAAAGACGACGCAAGCGGCTTGGCGCTCGAAGCCAAGCTGGTACGCCGTCTCGACCGAGGATCGCACGATCAACCCGGATCTCGAGCGCTTCATGGCCAAGCGCATGAACGCAAAGACCATAGAAGTGAAGGCTAGCCATTTGTCGCTGATTTCTCATCCGCATGAGATCGCCAACCTCATCGAGGCTGCCGCCCGGCATGTCGGATGATTGGATTTGACCGGCGCACGGCAATGTGCGCCGCCGGCGGCACCATATATCGTATAGTCGTACCAACAGGCATGGGAGATTTGACATGACCGACATTCGGAAAACGGCCGGGAGCCGACCGGCGAACTTCGTCAAGAGCGCGTTCGCGGCGATCATCCTGACGGCGGCTGCCGCGACCTTCTGGCAAAGTCCTGCACGCTCGGCCGAGGACGCGGTGGTGATCCCGCCGCCGGCGATGGACGAAAAAGCGGCGAGCGGCACCGAGAAGGCGATCTTCGCCGGCGGCTGCTTCTGGGGCGTGCAGGGCGTGTTCCAGCACGTCAAGGGCGTGAGCAAGGCGGTATCCGGCTATACCGGCGGCAGCGCCGACAACGCCGTCTATGAAGTGGTCGGCACCGGCCGCACGGGGCACGCCGAATCCGTCGAGATCACCTACGACCCGGCGAAGGTCACCTACGGCCAGCTGCTGCAGGTGTATTTCTCGGTCGCGCATAATCCGACGCAGTTGAACTACCAGGGGCCGGATTCAGGCACGCAGTACCGTTCGACGATCTTCGCCGAGAATGACGAGCAGAAGAAGGTCGCCGAGAGCTACATCGCCCAGCTCGACAAGGCCAAGGTGTTCGGCAAGCCGATCGTCACCACGCTGGAAACCGGCAAGACCTTCTACCCGGCCGAGGATTACCATCAGGACTTTCTGACGCTGAACCCGACCTATCCCTACATCGTCTACAACGACCTGCCCAAGATCGAGAATCTGAAGGCGCTGTTCCCGCAGCTCTACAGCGAGAAGCCGGTGCTGGTGTTGGCCTCCAGCAAGAGCTGAGGAAGGCCGGCCGGTTCCGTAGCGCAGGGATTTCGATCGTCGGGTAAATGTCCGCGTGGGGCGGATGGCATGCCTTGGCGATTGGCCGAAACGCCCATCGCGATCGTCATCCACGGGCGGAGCAAGGAGCGAAGCGACGCGCGCAGACCCGAGGATCCATTCCGTGACGTCCGAGCGCTGCTACGGTGCAGAATTCTGCTCCGCTGCGCTCTTCGATCAAAGTCACGGAATGGATTCCAGGGTCTGCGCGACGCCGCTTCGCGGCTGCTCCGCCCTGGAATGACGAGGCTGGGAGGCTCCCGCCAATCCCCGGCGTTTGTGCCGACTTCACGGAAAGGAACGGAGGCCCCGATGGCAACCTCGCTGCTCGCACTTTCCTGGAATTGCTCCAGGCCGGTCTGGATGGTTGGCGAAACGATCCGCCCTTTGTTTTGCCGGCAAACAGAACACAATGTGAAGCAGTTCATAGAATTATACTTGGCGCTGCAAAACATTGACATCCGATCTTCTGCCACCGCATAATCATCGCCGTCACCTTTCGAACATTCTGTTTCAACTGATCCGGGACCCTGTTTCCGGCGCGGATTCTTGTTGGCTGCATTGATGAGCCGGACATGCCGGTCGCGCGCTTTGGGAACAACGACAGATGGGGAGGAATGACAGATGGCCATCGACATAAAGGTTTCCGTCTACACCAATGGCGACGACGCCTTCGTCGCCTGGGCGCCCAGCGACTTCATCGCCGGATGCCGGGGCTTCCTTCTGGAGCGCGGCCGCAAGGCCGGCGCCACCGAGAAGATCGAGCCCGTCGAGAACCGCGTCGGCTTCACCAAGGACAAGCCGAAATCGGGCGACCACCGGCCGTCGGACGTGTGGCCGTTCCAGCGCTTCAACTGGACCGACCACGCGGCCGATGTCGGCAATGTGGTGCGCTACCGGGTGACCGCGATGATGAGCGCGGGCCCCGGCAAGCCGCTGACCAAGGGCGTGTCGAGCGACTGGACGGACTGGCATACGCTCGCCACCGACGCCGGCGGCGGCTTTTCCTGCTACTTCAACCGCGGCCTGGTGCTGTCGCAATTCGTCGCCCGCTACATGGCCAAGAACAAGCTCTCGCCGGCGGCCTTCAAGAAGAGCCTGCAGACCAATGGCGATGCAAAATTCCGCGCTTTCCTGGAAGGCGATCTCGGGCTGCGCATGGTCGGGCTGACGCAAGGCGCCGGCGACGAACTGCATGCCGCGCTCTACGAGCTCGGCGACGCGACGCTGGAGACGGCGCTGATCGGGCTGGGGCCGCGGCTCAATCTCATCCTCGCCAACGGCTCCGACAAAAGCGGCGACGGCAACAGGGACGCGCGCAAGAACCTCAACGACCACGGCATCGCGACCATCGAACGGATGCTGAAATCGAAAGGCCTCGGCCACAACAAGTTCGTCGTCGTGTCGCAGGACGGCGAGCCGAAGAAGGTGTGGACCGGCAGCACCAACTGGAGCACGACCGGCCTGTGCACGCAGGTCAACAACGGCCTTCTGATCGAGGACGCGGCGGTGGCGGAGCATTTCCGCAAGCATTGGGACCTGCTCAAGGATGCCTCGCCGCCGAAGACCGACCCGGCCAATTTCACGCCGGCGCTGATGGCGGACAACAACGCGCCGAAAACCTTCACGGTTGGTACCGCCAAGGCGACCGTCTGGTTCACCCGCACCTCCGACGGGGCCGACATGGCGGCGCTGCGCGATGTGATCACATCGGCCAGGCAGGCCGTGCTCTTCCTGATGTTCACGCCGGGCAAGCAGGGGCTGCACACGCTGGCCGGCCAGCGCGCCAGGGAAAAGGGCATGTATGTGCGCGGCGTGGTCTCGACGCTGAGCGCGGACGAGGGCGGCACCGAACAGAATTTCCTCGACATCGACCTGGTTAGCAGCGACCGGAAATTCACGCCCGACCGCTACGCGGTGGCGCAGCCGCAAGGCCTCGACGCGCCGCTCGGGCCGTGGATCGCCGAGGTCAACCGGCGCAGCTTCCTGTCGCAGATCGGCCACGCCATCGTGCATTCGAAGATCCTGGTGACCGACCCGCATTCAGAGGATTGCGTGGTGGTGACCGGCAGCCACAATTTCTCGGCGCCGGCGAGCGAGAAGAACGACGAGAACCTGGTGATCGTGCGCGGCCACAGGAAGCTTGCCGCCGCCTATGCCACCTATGCAATGTCCGTCTACAGCCACTACCGCTACCGCTCCTACATCCGCGAGATGCGGGCGCAGGGCAGGACGCCGTGGAGCTACCTCGACGACGACGATCAATGGCTGAAGACCGAGCTCAGGACCAAGGCGCAGGAGATCGCGTTCTGGACGGCGCAGACCTGATTTCCTTCGCCCCGTTTACGGGGAGAAAGAACCTCCTCGCTGTCGAGAGTTGTCAGGAACGGCGTCGATTCACGGTTGCACCGGGCGGCATCCGACCTATATCAGGTCACCTTTTCCAGCCGGCCGTATTTCAGCATGTCATCCATCATCTCGATCTCCGGTGTCACGAAAACCTATGCCACCGGCTTCAAGGCGCTGAAGGAAATCAATCTCGACATCGAGCGCGGCGAGATCTTCGCGCTGCTCGGGCCGAACGGCGCCGGCAAGACGACGCTGATCTCGATCGTCTGCGGCATCGTCAACCGCTCGTCGGGCAGCGTCAGCGTCGACGGCCACGATATCGGCAAGGATTATCGCGCGGCGCGCAGCCTGATCGGGCTGGTGCCGCAGGAACTGACCATCGACGCCTTCGAGACGGTCTGGGCGACGGTGAACTACAGCCGCGGCCTGTTCGGCAAGGCGCCCAACGCGGCCTTCGTCGAGAAAGTGCTGCGCGACCTCTCGCTGTGGGACAAGAAGGATTCGAAAGCGATCACGCTGTCCGGCGGCATGAAGCGCCGGCTGATGATCGCCAAGGCGCTGTCGCACGAGCCGCGCGTGCTGTTCCTCGACGAGCCGACCGCCGGCGTCGACGTCGAACTGCGCCAGGACATGTGGGCGATGGTCAGGCGCCTGCGCGAGGACGGCGTCACCATCATCCTCACCACGCATTACATCGAGGAGGCCGAGGCGATGGCCGACCGGGTCGGCGTCATCAACAAGGGCGAGATCATCCTGGTCGAAGGCAAGGCCGAGCTGATGCGCAAGCTCGGTCGCAAGCAGATGAAACTGGAGCTGCGCGCGCCGCTTGCCGCCGTTCCGGACGGGCTTTCCCACTATTCATTGGAGCTGTCGGACGACGGCAACCAGCTCACCTACACCTATGACAACCAGAGCGATCGTCCGGGCGTCGCCTCGCTGATCCGCGACCTCGAGGCGGCCGGCATCCAGTTCCGCGATCTCGACACCAAGAACAGCTCGCTCGAAGAGATCTTCGTCAATCTTCTGAGGCAAGAGCCATGAACCTGCGCGCTGCCCCTAATTTTCGTGCGGTATGGGCGATCTACCGGGTGGAGATGGCGCGCGCCTTCCGCACGGTGCTGCAGAGCATCATCTCGCCGGTCATCTCGACATCGCTCTATTTCGTCGTCTTCGGCTCGGCCATCGGCTCGCGCATCAACGAGATCGACGGCATCGCCTACGGCGCCTTCATCGTGCCGGGCCTGATGATGCTGTCGCTGCTGACGCAATCGATCTCCAACGCCTCCTTCGCCATCTATTTCCCGAAATTCGTCGGCTCGATCTACGAGCTATTGTCGGCGCCGGTCTCCTATCTGGAGATCATCATCGCCTATGTCGGGGGCGCGGCGACCAAGTCGATCATGCTCGGCCTGATCATCCTGGCCACCGCGGCACTCTTCGTGCCGCTCAGGATCGAGCATCCGTTCTGGATGATCGCCTTCCTGGTGCTGACGGCGGTGACCTTCAGCCTGTTCGGCTTCATCATCGGCATCTGGGCAAAGACCTTCGAGCAGCTGCAGCTGGTGCCGCTGCTCATCGTCACGCCGCTCACCTTCCTCGGCGGCAGCTTCTATTCGATCCACATGCTGCCGGGCATCTGGAAGACGATCACCCTGTTCAATCCGGTCGTCTACCTGATCAGCGGGTTCCGCTGGAGTTTCTACGGCAAGGCTGATGTCTCGGTCGGCGTCAGCCTCGGCATGACGCTGATGTTCCTGGCCATCTGCATCGCGATCGTGGCGTGGATCTTCAAGACGGGCTACCGGTTGAGGAACTGACTCGTTCAGGCCTTGGGTTTTGCAGCGTGAGCCGGATCTTTGCTGGAGCATGATCTTTTCCGAAAACCGGTTCCCACTTTTCGGGATCATGCTCTAGTGCTGCGAGATGCTGCCGCTGCCGCGCACCTCGGAACGCCGCATCGTCGGATGTCCGTAGATATCGACGTCGCCGCTGCCGGAGATCAGGACATCGGCATCCGCCTGCGCGGTGATTTCGGCATCGCCGCTGCCGCGAATGTCGATCTTCGCGGATTGCGCGGTCAGATCCTTGAGGTGCCCGCTGCCTGAACCAGAGACCCTGAGGTCGATGGTCTGAGCCGTTCCGGCGGCGGTAACACTGCCGCTGCCGCGGATGTCCAGCCGCAGCGCCGGCTGGTTGATCTTGTCCAGGGCAAGGTCGCCGCTGCCCAATATCTTCCAGTCCGTTATCGCGGGCCCCGACAGGGTGACGTCGACCCGGTTGTTGAACCAGCCGGGATTGCAGTCGAGGCTGATCTTGCTGCCTTCCATCCGCACATGATCGACCAGAACCGAATCGCCGCTGACGACGGCTTGCGCCTTGTCCCCGGGCTGGTAGCGCACCGATGCCGGCACGGCGATGGTGAAACTGTCGCCGGCGCTGAAGGTCAGCGTGACCTCTTTCGTGGTGGACGTGGACTTTCCACAAGTGGATTGCTCGCCGATCCACGAGCCGCCGGCATAGACCCAGTCCGGCCCGGAAAGTCCGATGCCCACTGCCAGCAAGACGATTGACCCGATCAGCCCCGCTGACGCGACGAATGCCAGTTTTCCAGTCATTGTCCGGTTCCTTCAACGTGATGACAAAGTTCAAGCCCGGTTGCGGTCAAGCTGTGCCAACCGCGAATGCAGGCGCGCATAGCGTCCGACGACGCGTATGCCGGCATTGAAACCGAGCAGCAGCAACGCGCCGCCGCCGACAAAACTGCTCACCAGCCCGGCGCCGATGAAGAGGCGGCCGAGTGTCGCCGCGAGCGTGCCCGCAGGGTCGAAGAGCAGCGTCGAAAGGACGATCTTGATGCCCAGCGCGCCGATGGCGACGAGCGTGATGCCGAGGCCTATACTGAGGATGACCGCGGTCAAGAGCAACGGCAGCAACAGGACTAGGTCGACGAAGGCAAGGCCGGCAAGCGCGAGCGTCGCCGCCAGCATGTTGGACATGCTCCAATGCGCCTCCAGGCGGCGCAGTCCGGCTTCGGCGCGCAATTCGCGGGCGAGTCTGGCCGGGTCGCCCAACGCCGCCGCGACTTCCGCTTCGCTGCGGCTCGACGCATCGGCGAAATGGGCGCTGTAGTCGCCGACGATGTCGTCGATCTCATGCGCCGGCAGGCCGGCAAGCCCCTGCCGCAGCGTCTGCAGGAAAGCATCCTTGGTCATGGCAGATCCTCGAGAAGTTTGTCGATGGCGCCGGCAAACGCGCGCCAATCGCGGCGATGTGCTTCGAACGCCTGCTGGCCCTGCGGCGTAAGCCGGTAATATTTGCGGGGCGGCCCGTTGCTCGATTCCACGATGCGCGTGGCGACCAGGCCGTCATTCTGCATGCGGCGCATCAGCGGATAGATCGTGCCTTCCCCCATGCCGACAGCGGCGACGAGCTGGCTGGCGATCTCATAGCCGTAGCTTTCGCCGCGCGACAGCACGGCCAGCACGCACAGATCGAGCGCGCCTTTTCGCAATTGCACCTGGATCGAGTCGGTCATGCCAGCTTCCGGTTTACCGGTCGTTCCGGTTTACAAGATAGATATAACAAGCTACCTGCTTATGCAAGGTACTTGTTTATGCAGCCCACCGAACAGGAGCCACTCTCATGAATCACCCACGCTTCCTTCTCGCCGCCATGCTGAGCCTCGCCGCCTCGCTGGGACACGCCGCTGGCCTGAAATTCGTCCACATTGCCGACGACGCCGACGGCCCCGCAATCGACGCGGCCGTGTGGTCGCCTTGCGCCGAGGCTCCTCAAAAGGTGAAGGTCAAGGGCACGACCGTTTCCGCCGTGCTCGACTGTCCAATCGCGGCTGAGAAAATGCCGCTGATCGTCATCTCGCACGGCTATGGCGGCTGGTATCTTGGCCATCACGACACCGCCGAAGCGCTTGCAGACGCCGGTTTCATGGTCGTGGCCATCAATCACCCGCACGCAAATCATGCCGACATGAGCGAAGCGAACGGGCTGAAGCCGCTTCGGCGGCGTCCGGCCGATATCAAGCGCACGATAGACTTCATGCTCGGCGCTTTCCCCGACGCTGCGGGGATCGACGCACAGCGGATCGGCTTTTACGGTTTCTCGCAAGGAGGCTATACAGGCCTCGTCATTGGCGGCGCCAATCCGGACTTCAACAAACTACCCCCGCGCTGCGCCGATCCGAAGGCGGTGAACTGTCCGCCGCCAACAAGCCAGGTCCAGACTGCCGGGCACAGCCTGCCGGCGGAATCATTGACCCACGATGCGCGCATCAAGGCGATCGTCGTCGCCGATCCGTTGAGCGTCGTTTTCCAGACCGCGGACAGCGTCAAGGACGTCCAGGTTCCGCTCCAGCTCTGGGCGTCGCAGCTGGGCGGCGGCGCCGGCGCATCGCCGAAGGACATCGCAACGCTTGCCGGCTTGCTGCCCGCGAGGCCGGACTTTCGCACCGTGCCCAACGCCGTCCATTTCTCATTCCTGACGCCGTGCCCGCCGCAGAGCCGCAACGACGCCTGCGTCGACGCCCCGGGATTCGACCGCGCGGCGTTTCATAAGGCGTTCAACGCGGAGGTGCTGGCGTTTTTCCGCAAGCATTTGATGGATCGGAAGCAATCCCAATAACTGCCTTGGGGCCCGGTGTTTGCCGGCTCAGATCGCCTTCAGCAGGCGCAGCAGCCCCAGCATTTCCACGAAAGTTCCTTTGCGGAAGGCGATGTAGGTCGGCTCCTCGACGCCGTGGAAGCGGCGCTTGAAGGCCGCCTGACCTTGCAGGTTGAAGCGCGAGCGGTTGACCCAGGGCGACTGGTAGGCGCGCTGGAAGGCGCCGCGCCAGAAGCCCGATTCGGCGAAACCGCTGGGTTCGATGTCGAGCAGCGGCGAGAGGCCGAGCGTCACCTCCGAGATGCCCTCCTCGCGAAAGCGATCGACGGCGAATTTGGTCAAGCCGATTTCGGCATGCGGCGTCGCGTCGACCTGCTTGCGCTTGAAGGAGGTGGTGTAGCCGATGACCTTGCCGTCGCGAAACAGCGGGTCGAAATCGAGAATGGCGAGAAGCCGGCCTTCGGGGCCGTGCAGAAGGAAGCGGCGCATGTCGGCGCCGAGCTCTTCGGAGAAGCGGCGGTTGAGGAAACCCATCTCCCAGCGCTTGATGATGCGCTCCTTGCGCCAGTCGGCGGAAAGCTGAATGATCTCCTCCTGCAGCCCGTCGCCCCTGTCCTCGGCGAGGATAAAACCCTTCTTCATCAGCCAGCGTTCGGAATAGCGCACGGTCTCGTTGCGCTTGCCGGAAAAATCATGCGCCGGCAAAAGCAGCCTGGTGTCGATGCCGAGGCGATTGACCTGGTAGCCGAGACCGGCCAGCACCTTGGCGGTATCGGCGCCGACCTGGACGAACCACGGGCCGCCGCCGGCCTCGACGAATCGCTTGATATAGGCCGGGCGGTCGGCCGGGTCGGCGACCGGATCGCCCAGCGCGAAATGACGGCTCATCTTGGTGCCGAAGGCGATATAGCCGTCGCCATCGCTGAAATAGGACAGTTTCTTCTGCACGGCCGTGGAATAGGCGAGCGAGAAATCGCCGTGGCGGCGCACCAGCGCCAGGCGCTCGGCATCGGTCAGTTCGCGCCGCGGAACCTTGGGCGCCACGGCGTCGAGAAGCCTGTCGAAATAGATGCGCAGGGGCGCCATGAGCTCCGCGTGCCAAGAATGGATGACCTGCCGCCCTCAGGTCGCGAATCGCTGGCGACCGCTGCCGGCCACGTCGCGCCAGCGCGATATAGGATGCAATTGGCGGCGAATGAAGGGCAAACGTCCGAAAGCGTCCAGTATCGTCCATCGGCCGGGCGAAACGCGCCATGCGCGCGTCGGCTTGGCGCAGTCCCTCGGCGTCGCGCAACCGGGCGTGACGCGCAGCGTGGCGCTGTTTGCTCGCGTCTCTCACCAAGCCCGGCCCGTTCACGCTGGAGGCGCCGAGCCTCGGCGATTTCTGGGGCATCAGGATCGACGGCAGGCTGGCGGCGATGGCCGGCGAGCGCATGAGGCAGCCCGGTTGCCCGGAACTCAGCGGCGTCTGCACGCATCCGGATTTCCGCGGCCTTGCCCGCCTGCTGTCGGTGTTCGTGGCGGGCCGGATCGCGGCACGCGGCGAGGTCGCGTACCTGCACGCCTATGACAGCAATGCTGCGGGATCGGGCTTTACGAGTCGATCGGCTTCCGCCTGAGGAACAGGATGAACATGGCGATGCTTCAACGCGCGAAGTGACTGCTCGGCTTCGTCATCCACGGGCGGAGCGAGGAGCGCAGCGACGCAGCGCAGACCCGAGGATCCATTCCGTGACATGCGAGCGTTGCAACGTGCAGAATTCTGCTCCGCTGCGCCCTGTGATCGCGGTCACGGCATGGATTGCAGGGTCCGCGACGGAGCTTCGCTCCTGCTTCGCCCTAGAATGACGACGTTGGGGAGGCTTCCGCCAATCCCCAACGTTTGCGCTACCCTCAGCGCATCACACCGCGATCTTGCCGCCGCCCTGCTTTGTAATCGCAACGACGGACGGCCGCACCGGCATGTCCGGCTTGAAGTCCGGCCAGCGGGTCGACGGGTCCTCGTAATAGGACGGGCGGCCAAAGCCTTCCCAGTCCTCGCCGCCGTCGCCCGGATGCTGGACAGCAACGAAAGCCGTCTGGTCGTCCGGCGCGAATAGCGGGCCGCACATCTCGGCGCCGATCGGCACGCGGAAGAACAGTTTCGACGTTGCCCGCGCGGAACCCTCGGTATCGACGGCCCACAGGCCGTCGGTGCGGCCGGTGGCCTTCGGGCCCTGGCCGTCGGTGGCGACCCACAGGCGCCCGGCCGAATCGACGGCGCAATTGTCCGGCATGCCGAACCAGCCATGGGCGGTGGTCGCGGTGGAGAAGGTGGCGCCGACATCGGCCACCGACGGATCGCCGCATTTCAGCAGCACTTCCCATTTGCCCTTGGTGGCGGCGAAGTCGCCGCCGTCCTCGACGATCTCGATGATGTGGCCGAAGGCGTTGCCGGCGCGCGGATTGGCGGCGTCGACCTGCTCGGCCTTGCGCTTGGTGTTGTTGGTCAGCATGACATAGACCTTGCCGTTGCCGGCATTGGGCTGGATGTCCTCCGGTCGGTCCATCTTGGTGGCGCCGAGCAGGTCGGCGGCGCGCCGCGTCTCGATGAGCACGTCGGCCTGGGACGCAAAACCGTTCTCGGCAGTCAGCGGGCCCTGCCCGAACACGATCGGCATCCATTCGACCGAGCCGTCCTCGGCGAACTTCGCCACATGCAGCGTGCCGTCGTCGAGCAGGTTCATGTTGGCCGCGCGGTCATCGGGATTGAACTTGCCGGCGGTGACGAATTTGTAGACATAGTCGAAGCGTTCGTCGTCGCCGAGATAGAAGACGACGCGGCCATCCCTGGCGACGATCGATTCGGCGCCCTCATGCTTGAAACGGCCCATGGCGGTGCGCTTCCTCGGCACCGAAGCCGGATCGTTGACATCGACCTCGACGATCCAGCCGAACCGGTTGGGCTCGTTCGGCTCCTTGGCGAGGTTGAAGCGGTCGTAATGCGCGCCCCACTCATAGGCGCCTTCCGGAATGCCGAGGCGCTTGTAGTTGGCGGCCTCCCTGTGGCCTTCCGGCAATTCGCCCGAGAAATAGCCGTGGATGTTCTCCTCGGCCATCACATAGGTGCCCCAGGGCGTGACGCCGCCGGCGCAGTTGTTGACGGTGCCGATGACCTTGGCGCCGGACGGATCGGCATTGGTCTTGACGCGATCATGGCCGGCGACCGGGCCGGACAGCGCCATCTCGGTGTTGGACATGATGCGGCGGTTGAGCTTGCCGTCGCGCACGACCTGCCACTTGCCGCCCTGCTTGCGGATTTCGACGATCGTGCCGCCATGCGCGGCCATCTCGACATCGACCTGCTCCTTCGAGAGCGGCGCCACCTCGGCGACCTTCTTGCCGTCCTTCTCGACGATCGAGACGATGCCGGGGAACATCAGATGCGGGTTGGTGTATTCATGATTGACCACCAGCAAGCCGTGCTCGGCCGAGCCGTCGATCGGGATATAGCCGACATAGTCGTTGTTGTAGCCGAACTGCCTGGCCTGGGCTTCGGCCGACTGTTTTGCCGGATCGAACGCCGGCGAGTCGGCGAACAGCGGATCGCCCCAGCGCAACAGCACGTCGGCGTCATAGCCCGGCGCGACATGGTGCTTGTCGTCGATGCCGGCCTCGAGCTCGTCGAACTTGAAAGCCGAAGCCTCTGCGGCGCGCGCCTCGTCGGCGGCGATCAGCGCCAGCGGGCTGACGGTGGCGGCAATGGCCGAGACGGCCAGCGAGCCCATGAGAAAGCCGCGGCGCGAGAAACGCGCGGCGATGATCTCGCCCATGGTGCGGTTGTCGGTCGGATTGACGGGCAGGCCGTCATTTTCCTCGAGCAGGCTGGTGCGGAAGCGGGTCTCAGGGGTCACGGTCATGGGATTCCTCTGGCTTCTTGAGGTGGCTGGGATTTTGACCTTTCGACCCCTAAAGCGCGCCGATCACATTTTCGTGACATGACTTCGATGTACCCCCCTCGGTGATTGGCGAAGTCGTCGATGTCGGCCCCTTTCACCCCGTATAGTGACAGGAAGAAGGGGCTTGCCGCGGCCTTCGCCCTATCCTCCACCACCCAGCTTGACGGTTTCGTCCGCTTCGGAAACAAAGGCTGCGGCCGGCGTGGCGACGGCGCATCAAGAAGGGGACGACAAGGTGAGCTTCTGGGGACTAGCACAGCTCGGCATTTCGACGGTGATGTTCCTGCTGGCGGCGATGGCGGCCAAGCATTGGGGGATGGCGCCGAGCCTGGCCAAGCTTCTTTTGACCCTGGCGCTCTACACGGCCGGCAATCTGATCATGCTGCGGCTGGTGCGCGAGTTCGGCATGTCGGTGTCGTTCAGCCTGTCGGCGGTCATCCAGCTCGTCTCGGTCAATGCCGTGGCGCTCGCCTTCTTCGGCGAACGGCTAAACGCCTTGCAGGCGACCGGCATGGTGCTGGCGGTCGCCGCCGTCGCGCTGATCACGCTCGGGCCCTATATGCAACGGCTGTAGCTGGACCCAAGGGCCCGAATGAAATCGACCGCCAACGCGCTGCTCAACAAGTTGGAATTCCCGGTGCTGCTGGCCGGGCTGGCGATCGCCGGCGGTCTATGGGGCCTGGTGGAGCTCATCGAGGTGGCGCACGCCACCACGCCACATGCCTTCGATACGGAAATCCTGCTTGCCTTCCGCCATGCCGGGCAGCCGGACAGTCCGATCGGTCCACCCTGGCTCGAAGGCGCGGTGCGCGACGTCACCGCGCTGGGCAGCACCGCCGTGCTGGCGCTGATCACGACGGCGACGATCGTCTATCTGCTCTTGCTCCGCAGACCCCTGACAGCTCTGTTCATGTTCGCGGCCGTGGCGGGCGGGCAAGTGCTTTCCAGCCTGCTCAAATTCGAGGTCGACCGGCCGCGCCCCGATCTCGTCTCGCATCTCGTCACCGAGACTTCGCTCTCGTTCCCCAGCGGCCACGCGATGCTGTCGGCGGTGACCTATCTGACCCTCGGCTCGCTGGCGGCCCGCTTCCTGCCGGACCGCAGGACGAAAGTCTTCGTGCTTGGCCTTGCCGTGCTCACCACGGTGCTGATCGGCGCCAGCCGCGTCTATCTTGGCGTGCACTGGCCGTCCGACGTGCTTGCCGGCTGGTGCGCGGGCTTCGCATGGGCCATGCTGTGCTGGCTTGCGGCGCGCCTGCTGCAGCGACGCAAAGTAGTGGCCGACAGCGACTGACCGATGGCTGAAGCATATAAAATGATGCTTGAAACATTGTAATATTTACAATATACATCTCCTATAGCTTCAAAAGACGGGTTCCGGCCGATGATCACTGCCGCACAGATGCGCGCCGCGCGGGCGTTGACCGGCATCGACCAGAAGACGCTCGCCGAGCGCGCCGGCGTCTCGCTGCCGACGATCCAGCGCATGGAAGCGAGCGACGGCGTCGTCCGGGGCGTGGTCGACACGCTGATGAAGGTCATCCAGGCGCTCGACGAGGTCGGCGTGGAGCTGATCGGCGAGAACCAGGCCAGCGAGCGCGGCGGCAGGGGCGTGCGCCTCAAGACCACCGCGGCGCAGAACCCGCAGGGCTGAGCCGCCACCGCGGCGGTGCGGAAGAATCGGCGCCGTTGCGGCCGGATTTACCGCCCAATGCCGCGCTCTCTCACATCGCCGCTTCGATCGGCTCGGCAAGCTTCGGATTGGCGCGCGCGGCGATCAGGCAGCCGGCGACGATGAGGCATGCTCCTGTCAGCGTGGTCCAGGCCACCGTCTCGCCGAAGAAGAACCAGCCAAGCGCGATCGCCCAGATGAAGGCCGAGTATTCGGTCGGAATCAGATATTGCGCCTCGGCACGGGCGTAGGACCAGCTCATCAAAAATTGCCCGGCGAGCGACAGCAGCGCCACCGCGCCCAAGGGAAGCCAGAGATCGCTCGGCAGCGCAACCGCGAGCCAGGGTGCTGCGAGACCGAGGATGATCGCGACGAAGAGGTTCTGGAACAGCATGATCTCGACCGGCCTGGCCAGCAGCGCCTGTTGCCTCGAGAGGATCAGATTGTAGGCGTAGAACACCGTCGATGCGAGCACCGCGGCCGTGCCAAGCAGGGCATCTTGCGAATGGCTCGCCGCCCCGAATTTGCCGGCCAGCATGATCGCGACGCCCGCCATGCCGGCCAGCGATGCCCAGACCGCCTGCCGCCTTATGCGTTCGCCCAGCAACAATGCCGCAAGCAAAAGCGCAAACAGCGGCGCGACGAAGCTGAGCCCGATCGCCTCGGCGAGCGGCAGCCTCGCCAGACCCCAGAAGAACGAGACCAGGACGACGCCGACAATCGCGGCGCGCAGGGCATGCAGGCCCAGCACCGGAAGGCTCGGCTTCGAACGCGACCCCGCCGACCAGGCGGCGCCCGCGACCAACGTGGCAACCAGGCTGCGCCACAGCAGCGTGTTATAGACGCCGACCGCGAGGGCCAGGGACTTCATTGCCGCATCCATGCCGGAGAGCAGGAAGATCGCCAGCGCGCATATGAGCACGGGGATCATCGGCGAAACGGCGCCGGTCAGGCTGGATGTCTTCACGGCTTCGCTCATGTGACGGATGGGAGCCGATAGTACGGAGCAAGCGGCGAAACCAGATGGCAGCCGCCACCGACATGACGGTCCAATCCCGATCGGCGAGGCGAAAAACTCGCCTCGCCGCTGCAGTGCCGAGATGCGAAACGCTGTCCCGCCGGCGTTGCAATGCCTCTCCGCCGCGACGTGCTCAATCCAGTGACAGCGCCACGACCTCGCCTTCGCCCATCAGCGGCACGAAGATCTTTTTGCCGTCGGTGCCGATGTCGGCGCTGCCGGGCTTGAAGTGCGCCACCGCTTCCGGCGCGCCGCCGGGCTTGTAGCTGTAAAGCGTGCCGGTCATGTAGGCGGTGGCGTAGATGGTTTCGCCCAGGGCGATGACGCCGTCGAGGTCGGCGAAATTTTGAGCGCCGGGCAGCGGCGTGACCTTCTTCGTGGCGAGGTCGACCGACAGCAGGCCGCCCGGCTCGGCGGTGCTGAAGTCGGTCTTGTTGATGCCCTTGCCCCAGGACGCGACGATCAGCCTGCCGCCGTCGGCGAACACGCCATTGGGCGAGGCGAGCAGCGCGTCCTTGACGAACAATTCCGGCCTGTCGCCGTCGATGCGATAGACCGTGTCGGCCAACATGTCGCTGACATAGACCTTGCCGGCGCTGTCCTGCGTCATGTCGTTGAGAAACACGGCGCCCGGCACGTCGATTGTCTCGACCAGTTTGCCGCTGGCGAGGTCCACGACGCGCACCTTGGTGATGTCGGCGGCATAGAGCCTGCCACCGGCGATCGCCATGCCCTTGGGCGCGTCCATGCCGTCCACCCAGTGGCGAGCGATGACCTTGCCGTCCATCGACAGAAGCGACAAGTAGCCATTGCCGTCCGGGTCGCCGGGATTGCCGGCAATGTTGGAGACGACGATGCGGTTGCGGGCGGCATCGACAAGCGCGGATTCCGGCTGCTCGAAGCCGGTGGCGCGCCAGAGTTCGCCGGCCTGCGCGACAGACACGACGATCGTTGCGACGACGGTGGAAGCGATGAGACGTTTCATGGGTGCTCTCCTGCAATGACGGCGGAGAGCTAGTATTTTCGATACTTTTCCGGAAGCCGGAACAAGATTAGTATCGTTCTTCGATACCAAATCGGATGAAGGAGGCGCATTCCATGAACGGTCCGATCTTCGAGGCGCTGAAACGGACGCTGAAGGCCAAGGGCCTGACCTACCGGACCCTGGCCGAACGCATGGGCGTTTCCGAGCCGACGGTGAAGCGCATCTTCCATGAGCGGAACTGCAAGCTCGACCGGCTGATGGAGATCTGCGCCGCGGCCGATGTCGAGCTGGAGAACGTGCTCGGCGCGATGAACCGGGGACCGGGCCCGGCCAACCGCGTCGGGCCGGAGATCGAGCGCCGCCTGGCGGCGCGGCCGGCGCTGCTCTTCGTCTTCATCATGCTGTCGGAGAAATTCACGGCCGAAGGCATCATGCGCTCGCAAGGCTTGAGCGAAGCTTCGATGTTCCTGTACCTGCGCGATCTCGAGGAACTCGGGCTGGTGGCGCTGGGGCGCGGCCTGTCGGCAAGGCTGCTCGTCGACACGCCGATCCAGTGGGATTTCGAGGGACCGCTGAAGCCGCATTTCGAGATGACCAACAAGAATTTTGTCGGCTGGGCGCTCGGCCATATGGAGCAGGGCGCGACCTTCATCAGCTTTTCCAGGCGCATGCGGCCGCAAACGGCGGAGATGCTGCGGCGCGAGGCCGAGGAGCTCGCCGAGCGCGCCAGGCTGCTTGCCCATCACGACCAGCACACCACGCCGGAGGACCAGCTCACCGGCTACAAATGGACCTTTGCCTTTGGCGCGACGCCGTTTCCGGCGATCATGCCGATCGGCCCGCATCCGAGAGATGCGGGGGCAAAGCCGGCGAAGGAGAAACGGGCGCTGCCGGCGTAGCTCTGCCCCTCTCCACTTGTGAAGGTGTCGCCGAAGGCGACGGATGAGGGGTGTTCCAGGCAGTGAGACGTTGGCGATTGCGGCTTTAGACGAGCGCGTTGGCCAAGCTGGAGCACCCTTCATCCGTCTCGGCGCTACGCGCCGATCCACCTTCTCCCGCAAGGGGAGAAGGAAAGGGCGTCACGCCGCTTTCGCTTCTTCCTGGGGTCCGGCGAGATCGTCGCGCGCCTTGCGGGCGAGTTTTTTGGCCGAGCGTTTCGGGCTGTCGCCGAACAGGTCGGCGGCATCGGCGAGGCAGGCCTTGGTCAGGCTCTTTTCGGAGCGCTTCAGCAGCTTGCGCAGCAGCTTCGTGTCGTCGGCGGAGCCGAGCGGCTCGCCTTCGGCGGCGAGCAGGGCGCGCATGACGAAGACGTCGTGCAATTCGCCGAGCTGCTCGCCGAACCTGTCGACCGCCTTGCGGCGCGCCTTGATCGGCGTCGGCCACAGGCGGCCGAGCAGCGACAGATGCATGGAATGCGTCTTGACCGCCTTGCGCAGGTCGTGAAAGTCCTCGTCCTCGCCACGCGACTCCGCCTTGTCGAGCGCCTTCTTCGCCCGCCGCAAGGTGGCGCGGGCGCCGTCGGCGAGGATGTCGGCGGCCTGTTCCGGCTGGTCGGGCAGGGCCAGCCTGTCGATGCGCTCCAAGCCCTCCCGGCAAGCGGCTATCGCCGCATTGATGGCGGCGTCGAGGCCGGGACCGGCATGGAGCTCATGCTGGCGCAGCACCAGCCGCTCGCGCACGGGATCGAGACCGCCGCCGGCGGATTGTTCCGGAAAGGCATCAGCCAGGCGATCGACGGTTTCGATCAAGGCGGTTGCCTCGCGCGGCCCGGCCAGCAGCGCCGATACCTGCTTATAGCATTCGTTCTCTGTCTGGCAGAACGGTTCGTCCCCTGAACGAACCAGGCGCAGCAAGGCGCGCACACTCTTCAGCCGCTTGCGGCATTTGTGCAGTCCCTGCTCCGGCTTCTCGCGCGCCATCTCGAGATGGGCGATTGCCTTGCCGATCTCATCGGCCAATATGCGCCTGACCTCGCCGGTCAGCGGCAAGCGCGGATCGATGCGGAAGCTCATGCGGCGATCTCCGGAATCCCCCCGAGGGCCAGCGACGCGTTGTAGAATTTCGACTCGCCGGTGACCTCGCGACCTAGCCAGTCGGGCAGCATTTCGTCAGATACGTCCTCCGGCGTCTCCAGCTCCGCGATCACCAACCCCGCGAGCTTTCCGCCGAAAACATCGACTTCATAGAGATAGCCGCGGTGTCTAACATGGTGGCGTGTCTTCTCGATGACACGCCCCAGCGCGAACGCCATCAGTTCCTCGGCCTCGGCAAGCGGGATCGAATATTCGAACTCGTCGCGCTCGCGCGCCCTGTCGCCGAACTTCAGCGTCAGCCTGGCGGAGCGCCCGTCGCTGATGCGTACGCGCACCGTGCGGCCGGGCTGGGCGGCGACATAGAACTGGCGAATGCGGATTTCCGCCTCGACCCTGTCGCGCCAGGCCGGACCGGAGACCAGGAATTTGCGCTCGACTTCCTTGCCCATGGCCGGGCACTAAAGCCTGTGAGGGTCGAGAAGGCAAGCCGACTCGGAGTCAAACTTGACTTTAATCAATCGAATGATTAAAGTCTGAATATGAACAAGCAGCCAAGCATAAAAAGGCAGCCGCGCGAGGCCACCACCGCCGAGCAGACGCGCACTGCGCTGGTGCACGCGGCGCTCAAGCTGTTCGGGCGGCAAGGTTTCGACGGCACCTCGACGCGCGAGATCGCGGCCGAGGCCAAGGCCAATATCGGCTCGATCGCCTATCATTTCGGCGGCAAGGAAGGCCTGCGCGCCGCCGCCGCCGATTTTATCGTCGACACCATCCAGGGGATCGCCGGCCAGGCGCTGGGCGGCGATCAGGCCGCCGCGCCGCCGGAACCGGAAGCCGCCCGCGCCCAGCTTTTCGCAGCGCTCGAACGGATGGTGGGCTTCGTCGTGGCCAGTCCGCAGGCCGGCGAGATCGTACAATTCGTACTTCGCGAGCTCTCGCATCCGACCGCCGCGCTCGACCGCATCTATGCCGGCGTGTTCGAGCCGACGCACCGGCGGCTGTGCCAGATCTGGGAACAGGCGACCGGCGAGCCGGCCGAGAGCGAGGCGACCAAGCTCACCGTCTTCACCATGATCGGCCAGGTCATCTATTTCCGCATCGGCCGCGAGGCGGTGATGCGCCGGATGGGCTGGCGCGGGATCGGCAATGAAGAGGCCGCCAAGGTGGTGGCAGTCACGACCGACAACCTCAGGGCGATGCTGGCGGCACGCGATGCGCGCGCCGGCAAGAAGGGCAAATCATGAGCTTTCTCTGTTCGCTGCCGCTCGCGGCCCAATTGTTCGGCGCCTGCGCGCCGGCGGCGCCCTTGGCCGTCGGCTATGTCGAAGGCGAATATGTGCTGATGGCGCCGATCGAAGTGGCCCAGGTGGCGACGGTGACGGTCAGGCGCGGCGACCGCGTCGAGAGCGGCACGCCGGTGGCGACGCTCGAGGACGCCGACGCCAAGATCGAGGTCGCGCAAGCGCAGGCGGCGTTGGCGCAGGCGCAGGCCCAGCTTGCCGACCTGCAGGTCGGCAAGCGCCCCGAGGAAATCGCGGTGCTCAAGGCCGAGGTCGACATGGCAAAAGCCCAGGCCGCCGACGCCAAGCGCAAATATGACCGTGCCAGCGATCTCTACAAGCGCGGCACCGGCACCCAGGCCGACTACGACACCGCCTCGGCTTCGCTGGAGACCGCCACGGCCCAGGTCGGCCAGGCGGAAGCCAATCTCGCCGTCGGCAATCTGCCGGCGCGGGCCGAGACCATCAAGGCCGCCGACAACCAGGTCAAGCAGGCGCAGTCGACCCTGGAGCAGGCCGAGTGGCGGCTGTCGAAGCGGGTGCTGACGGCACCCTCGCCCGGGCACGTCAACGACGTCATCCGCAATCCCGGCGACACCGCAGGGCCGACCGCTCCGGTGATCTCGGTGCTGCCGGACGGCGCCGTGAAGCTCAGCGTCTATGTGCCGGAAAGCGCCTTCTCGTCGGTCAAGGTCGGCACCGAGCTCAACGTCCATTGCGACGGCTGCGGGACGGGGCTTAAGGCACGCGTCAGCTATGTCTCGCCCGATCCGGAGTTCACGCCGCCGGTGATCTATTCGCTCGAGAACCGGCAGAAGCTGGTCTATCTGGTCGAAGCGCGGCCGGACGGCAATGCCGGGCCCTTGCAGCCCGGCCAGATCGTCGATGTCGATCTCGCGGATCTCGGGCAATGAACGCAATCGACGTTCGCGGCCTGGTCAAGCGCTTCGGCGACAAGACCGTCGTCGACCATGTGACGATGACGGTGGCCGAGGGCGAGATCGTCGGCTTCCTGGGGCCGAACGGCTCGGGCAAGACGACGACCATCCGCATCATGTGCGGGCTGCTCACGCCGGACGAAGGCGACGGCACGGTGCTGGGCTTCGACATCCGCACCGACGCGCTCAAGATCAAGCGCGAAGTCGGCTACATGACGCAGAAATTCTCGTTCTACGAGGATTTGACGATCGGCGAGAATCTCGAATTCGTGGCGCGACTCTACCGGCTGAGGCCTGTCGAGGAGTATGTCGCGCGCACGCTTCAGGAGCTCGGCCTGGCGAGCCGCCGCGACCAGCTGGCCGGCACGCTTTCCGGCGGCTGGAAGCAGCGGCTGGCGCTGGCCGCCTGCATCATGCACAAGCCGAAGCTGCTCCTGCTCGACGAGCCGACGGCCGGCGTCGACCCGAAGGCGCGGCGCGAGTTCTGGGACGAGATCCATCGGCTGGCCGGCGGCGGGCTGACCGTGCTCGTTTCCACCCATTACATGGACGAGGCCGAGCGCTGCCACCGCATCAGCTACATCTCCTACGGCAAGATGCTTGCCACCGGCACGGTGGACGAGGTGGTGAAGAATGCCGGGCTGACCACTTTCGTGCTGCAGGGGCCGCGGCTCGACCAGGTGGCCGAGGCCCTGCAGGGCCGTCCGGGCGTCGACCAGGTGGCGCCGTTCGGCGCCACGCTGCATGTCGTCGGCTCCGACAAGGCGGCGCTCGAAAAGGCGCTCGCCGATGTCGAGAAGGAGCATAAGGGCGTCACGGTGAAGCCCGGCGAGACAAGCCTCGAGGATGTGTTCATCCAGTTCATGTCCGGCTCGAAGGACAACATGGCATGAACGCGGTCTTCTCCTTCGCCAGGCTGGGCGCGCTGCTGATCAAGGAATTCATCCAGATGCGGCGCGACCGCATCACCTTCGCCATGATGCTGGGCGTGCCGCTGATCCAGCTGGTGCTGTTCGGCTATGCGATCAACAACGACCCGAAGAGCCTGCCGGCAGCTCTTGTGGCGACCAGCAGCGATCCCTATACGCGCGCCATGGTCTCGGCGCTGCAGACGACGGGCTACTACCGCTTCGACCATGTCGCGCAAAGCGCGGACGAGGCCGAATTCCTGATGTCGCGCGGCGATGTCTCCTTCGTCGTCACCATTCCCGCCGATTTCGCCCGACGGGTGGAGCGCGGCGACAATCCGCAGATCCTGATCGAGGCCGACGCCACCGATCCGGCGGTGGCCAGTGGCGCGATCTCGACGCTGGGCACCGTGGCCGGCCAGGCGCTGCTCAGGGCGCAAGGCACGCAGGAGACCGCCAAGGAGGCGGCGCGCGGCCAGCTCGATGTCGTCGTGCACCGGCGCTACAATCCCGAGGGCATCTCGCAATACAACATCGTGCCCGGCCTGCTCGGCGTCATCCTGCAGATGACGATGGTGATGATGACCTCGATCGCGCTGACGCGCGAGACCGAGCGCGGCACGATGGAAAACCTTCTGGCCATGCCGTCGAGCCCGCTGGAGATCATGCTGGGCAAGGTGCTGCCCTATCTGGTGGTGGGCGCGGTGCAAGTGGTGGTGGTGCTGGCCGCGGCGAAGCTTCTGTTTGCCATCCCCTTCACTGGCTCGCTTTCTCTGTTGTTGTCAGCGGTGCTGGTGTTCGTGCTGTCGCTGGTGCTGCTCGGCTACACGATCTCGACGATCGCGCGCACCCAGATGCAGGCGCTGCAGCTCACGTTTTTCTTCTTCCTGCCCTCGATCATGCTGTCGGGCTTCATGTTCCCCTATCGCGGCATGCCGGGCTGGGCGCAGACCTTTGGCGAGATCTTTCCGCTGACACATTTCCTGCGCATCACCCGCGCGGTGATGCTGAAGGGCGCGCAGCTCCCAGCGGTGGCGACCGAGATCGGCTGGCTGGTGGTGTTCGTGGCGCTGTTTGCCGGCGTGGCCCTGGTGCGGTTCAGGCGGACGCTGGATTAGGGGCGGAGGACAACGCGGGGCGAGCGGGAGTGGGTCGAGACGGTCCTTTGTTGTGGTCAGAACCGGACATCGATGAACGGCATGTTCTAAGCCGGATCAGGCCCCGAGCCAGGCAATGGCTGCTTTGCGCCTATGGCGGACGTGCGCGTGAAGTGTACAATCAGCCAGAAGCGGGCGTTCAAGCTCGTTTCGACGAATGGCCGCAATGCGCCACAAGCGGACCTCACCAATCACGCGGAGTTCATCCGTTGCCGATATCCTAGTGCCCACATCACGGTTGCTGGCTATGAACGCATCCGACGCCCGTGAGTAAATCGCGATTGCATGGCCTGTTGCCACGGCGCAGTCAGCATCGAAAGTGTCAGGTACCCAACACCGGGAAAAGCCCTCGCCTGCCGGCTTTCGAGAACACGATCGTCCGGGGCATGAACTCCTTGGGCGGCGTTTTGTTCTCGATGATGTAGATCTGGCAAAAGCTCGAAACCGAAGCGAGATGCTTGTAGAAGCGCTCGTCGAGCGACGTCGCGGCGATCGCTCGCTCCTCATCGGTCAGCGGCTCGTCGTCGTCCAGCTCTTCCCGGTACGTGAGCAGCGGCGAGTCCAGTACCAAGAACCCAGGGTGAGGCAGCCCCTCGCCCTTGCAATAGACCGCGTAGGCGACCGAGAACGCGGAATGCAGCAGCGCCTTGACGCCCTTGCCGTTGCGGCCGCGAGCCTTACCATTGATGGCAATGTCGTAGGTCTTGTCATTCCACGTGACCGCCTCGAGCCCAGGATACCCCCAGACGTCCAGCACCTGTTGAACGATCTGGGCAAACTTGTGTCCGGTCGGCCCGTCGATCCCGATCGTGAGCCCGGCCGCCTTCTGCTTGCCGTGCTTGACCGTCGCAATAGCCGCCCGCTTGGCGTCGAGATCGCTGCGTCGAACCGACAGGGCAATGACGCGATCGATTCCCTCGAACAGCGTAACGTCGCCAGTATAGCCCGTGCGCAGGTTCGCCTCTCTCGGCCTGAGGCGTTGAATTTCCTCGAAGTGCCCGCGGGCTTCGGCGCTGAGTGTGCGGCCGCGGTTCTCGAGCCCTTCGGCTTCGGCCGTCAAGCTGGCGAGGGTGACTTCGAGATCACTCATGTCCCGTCGGATCTTGGCGATCTCCGCCCGCGCGGCCGTGAGCTGCAGGTCCACATCCCCCAGCGGGTGAGGCTTGTGCTGATGACCGGGCAACGCTCCGCAGAGCGGGCACGGCTGGTCTTCGAACCGCTGCAGCAGGAAGCCGCCTTCCTCGATCGCCTCGAGTCGGCGGATATCGGTCTCATACGTACTCTTGAGGTCGAGAAACCGTTGCCGCATTGCCCTCAGCTGCGCGGCGTGGGCTTCGGCCTCGCCCTGGGCGTTTAAGGCTTCACGTCGCAGCACAGACAGCTCGTCAATCCGCTCCTGGGCGTCCGCCAAGTCCTCGCCGATTGTCTCAAGATGAGATTGCAGGCGATCGCGCTGTGCGACCAGCTCGGGTACATTGCGAGTACCCAGTTCGCGGTCAAGGTCGGCGATCATCTCGTCGAGCAGCTGGAGCTTGCCCGTCTTGCCCGCGTCGAGCGTCTTCTTGTCCGGAATCTTGGCGATGGCGGAATCGTCCCGGCCGGTCAGAAGGAACCTGAACGCGTTCTTGTTGAGCGTATCGCTGCTCTTGGGATTGATCTCGGTAGGCGACTTGCCGCTGAGCATCCGGTCCTCGGTGACCAGCACGTAGGGCATGAAGAAGCGGAAGCTGAAGGTGTCGAGCTTGGCCGCCTGGGTCGAGGCGATCTTGATCGTCCCCAAACCCACTTTGGCGAGCAGGAACTCCGACAGGCTGCCGTCCTTGGACTTGCCACCCTTGCCATGAACCGGATCGAGGACCTGGCTTTCTCGACCGTCCGGGATGCCATCCGGAGCTAGACCGTCGAAAACCTCGATGTCACCCCCGCGCAGCGCACGTCGCAGCGTGACGCTGGTGCCGTCCGCAAACGAGAGGCCGAGCAAGGCCGACTCGTACTTGTCGCCTTCGGGCGGCGTCTCCGGCGTTTCCCCGCCGAACATGAAGTTGAGCGTGGCCACGGTATAGGTCTTGCCCGTGTTGGAGCCACCCCACAGGATCGACAGGTCGTCGTTGAACGCGATTCCTACGGTCGCGAGGCCGGACCCGGTGTAGGTGAGGTGTTCGAGCTGCATCAATGGCGATCGATCAGCCATTCGGCAGCCCCGCTTCTGTCTGGAATTCGAGGCTCCACCGATCGATCAGATCCCGCATCGAGGCAAAGGCGGCTGCGCCGTCGTCATGGACGCGGCCGGCGAGCCAGCTCGCGCGGTCCGAAAGGTCCCGATTGTAGTCCGAGTTCAGGAGCTTCACGAAGGCCGGTGCGTGATCGCCCGAGACGAAGCTGATGCCGTCGGCGGCCTCAACAACCTCGATCAGGCTCACCCGCAACAGCATGTGCAACGCTTCCTGTATCAGCGTGCGGCGAACCCGATACTCCCCGACACGCTCCGGCAGCGCCGGGTGAAGGCTATCGGGGCCGCCCAGATCGGCGGTGTGGACGACGAAGTAATCGAGCAGCGCCAGGGAATCGAGATCGAGCTTTTCCGGATAGAACGCTTCCAGCAAGATGAGCGAACGAAGACCGGTCTCGACCGAACCGTTGAAGACCGGCGTTGGGATATGCCTCAGCGTTTCCACGGCAGTACCCCGTCATTGGCGAGGTGATGGCAGGTACCCTGCTTGACCAAAACGTTGGCTCGATTGTGCCGGCCAAAGATGCCGGAGATTGGAAGCGAGCCGGCCGCAGTCATCACGTCCCGCACTCGTCCCAGGCCCGTCGTCTGCGAATGCACACCGAAAACGCCGTAGAGGATTTCGTCGGTAAACTTCTCTACGTGCTGCGGATCGATGTTGTCGCGGAAGTGGCGGCGGAAGGCATCGGCTTCGAAGTACCGCCGCCGCTGCATAGTCAGGTCAGGGCCATGGCTCGCGTGACGAAGGATTTCTGCCGCATCGGCGAAGGGGCGGCCCTCGCTATCGGAGTAGACACCAATGAGCTGTTGCACGTAGCCCTCGTCAGACGAGATATCGGTTGGAACGACGCCCGACGGCGCTTCACCCGGATCGTCTCCAAACGCGTCGGCGAGGACAAGGTTGATATCGTCCATCGTGAGGATCTTCGGCAGGTCAATGCCGGCGATGTTCTGGAAGGGGTAGGCTCCGATGACTGCGCGGAGCTTGTCGGTGAGGACAACGGGCGGGCCCGTGCGGATGCGTCGAGCGCATCGTGCGTCCCATTCGTCCAGCATTTGCTGCTTGAACGAGCTGGGGCTGAAGAGGAGCTTCTCGGCTTTGCGGTTGAAGCCCTTCGGAGCGACGAAGAAATAGGCCGCCGGCGGCGTAAACTCGCCTTCCGAGGCATGGAAGAGGATCTTTGCGATTTCCTCATACATCATGGCGTCGTCGACGCGCTTGCTGAGCATCTTGCACTGGTAGTTGTCCCATTCGCCGTCATGTCGGTCCAGCGTGCGAAACCCTACGGCATCGCGACCCAGGTCATTCGCGTTCCCGAAAAGATGATGATCTGGGTACTTCTTGATCTGGCGAGCCACCCAGCGGTGGACAAAGACCTCGAGTTCCTTGTCTTCCATCGCCAGAATGCTCCGGCTGTAGGAGAGATTGCTTTTCACGCCGGCCCCACCGCTCAAGTGTGCTGTTCAACAGCTTGCTGCATTACAAGTCAATATCCTCATACTGCCGGTACCTTTGATCAAGGATAGCCGTGGTAGCTTGACAGCGCGAGCGTCCGCTCTGAGCCAGAAGCCGCCGTCGAGCTCAGCCGCTTTACGGCAGCAATCAACCCTCGGCGCCCATGAGCGGACAGTCGGCTGGCGGCCCCAAAGCGGGTCCAACCGCGCGACAACTTGAAAGCCCCTCGCCGCCGCTGCATTAGGGGCGGAGGACAATTGCAAGGGGCGAGCGAGAGTGGCTCGAACGGCCTTGTTGTGGCCAGAACCGGATATCGATGAACGGCATGTTCTATCCATGAGGAGGGCAGAACCGTTCGTGCTCACGGACGAACGCGGATGATCGTCTTTCCCTTGCGCCGCTCGGTGGGGTTGAAGGCGGCGACGGCATCGTCGAGGGTGGAGACGTTGCCGATGTTCGTCCGCAGACGTCCGTCCCGCACCCGCTGGACGATCTCGCTCAACTGGGCACGATCGGACTCGACGACGAAGTCGACCGCCAGGCCGTCAGCGGGCCGCGCCTCTACCGGCCCGACGACGGACACCAGCGTTCCTCCGGCCCGAACCATGCCTGCGGACCGCTTACCGATGTCGCCGCCGATGACGTCGAACACCAGATCGACTTTGCCGGCGTCTTGCAGGGCGTCATTGCCGAGGTCGATGAACTCTCTCGCGCCGAAGTCGAGCACCGCCTGACGGTCGGCGGCGCGTCCGGTGCCGATGACGTAGGCGCCGGCCTCTCGCGCGAGTTGCGTCACCATCGACCCGACCGCGCCGGCCGCGCCATGCGCAAGCACGCTCTGCCCGGCCCGGAGGCGGCCGTGCTCGAACAGCCCCTGCCAGGCGGTCAGGCCCGAGATCGGCAGGCTCGCGCCCACCGTGAAGTCGACGTCGCCCGGCAGCGGCGCGAGGTTGCGCGCCTCGATGGCGATATACTGCGCCAGGGTGCCGTCGCGATACCAGTCGGCGAGGCCGAACACCCGCTGTCCCACCGACAGCCCCGTCGTGCCATAGCCGAGGGCGGTGACCACGCCGGCCAGCTCGTGCCCGGGGATCGACGGTGTTCGGTCACGGTCGCGGCGATCGGTCCAGGTCGAGGGCCACGCCAGCTCGGTCGGGACGAATCCCGACGCATGAACCTGAACCACGACGTCGTTTATCGCTGCCTGCGGCTCGGGCCGCTCCACCAGCGTCATCCCGGCCGTTCCCGCGGCCTGGTCCGTCACCACGATTGCCTTCATGATAATTTCCTCCTCGGTTATTTGTCTCTCCGGTGGCTCCCCGGGATGAAGCTTCCAACCTATTGTCCGGATCTCGGCGGCAGGTTCGCCAGCAGGGGCCCAAGTCCCTCCGCGATCGTCAAATGCGTGATGACGGCGTCGCGCAGCTTCGGATAAGGCAGGTTCGCCAGCATCGCCGTCTGCACCGCCGCCAGCACCTCGCCTGCCTCGGAGCCGATCATCGTGAAGCCGAGGATATTGTCGTCATCGCCGGCCACGACCACCTTCATAAAACCCTGCTTTTCGTCCGTCGCTTCGGTGCGCAGCACGGCGCTCATCGGCAGCTTGGCGACGCGCACGATGACGCCCTGGCGCTGCGCTTCGCCCTCGCTCAAGCCGACGCGGGCGAGCGGCGGATCGGTGAACATGGTGTAGGGCACCAGCCGGTCGCGTGTCGTGCGATGGCCGCCGGCCAGATTGTCCCGGATGATGCGGAAATCGTCGACCGAGACATGCGTGAATTGCGGACTGCCGGCGCATTCGCCGAGCGCCCAGACATCGGGCGCGACGGTCTCCAGCCGCTCGTTGACCCGGATGAAGCCACGGCTGTCCAGCGCCACGCCGGCCTCTTCGAGGCCAATGCCGGCGGTGTTCGGCACGCGCCCGACGGCAGCGAGCAGATGGCTGCCCTCGATCGTCCGCTTGCCCGAAGCCGTGCGTATGGTCACGCTGACCTGTTCGCCGGAGCGGCCATGCACGCCAAGCGGCTCGGTGCCGACAAAGAACTCGATGCCTTCGTCCTCGAGAAGTTTCCGCATCTCGTCGGCGACGTCGCGATCCTCCCGGCCGATAAGCTGAGGCCCGGCTTCGATCACCGTCACCCGGCTGCCGAAGCGGCGATAGGCCTGCGCCAATTCGAGGCCGACATAGCCGCCGCCGAGCACGATGAGATGCGGCGGCAGGATGTCGAGCTCGAGGGCGCTGATATGGGTGAGCGGCTGGGCTTGCTCGAGACCGGGAATGCCGGGAATCGCCGCATGCGTGCCGACATTGATGACGACCTTGTCGCCGGTGAGCACCCGCGTGCCGCCGTCGTTCAGCGCAACTTCGATCGTCTTTTGTCCAACGAAGCGGCCGCTGCCCATGATCAGCTCCGCGCCGCTGGTCTTATAGGCATCGAGGTGGAAGGCGATCTCGCGATCGACCATCTCCTGCTTGCGCCGGCGAACCTTCGCCATGTCGGTCGAGACGGGACCGGTCGACGTGCCGAACTGGCCGGCGTTGTAGGACAGGTAGGCGACCCGCGCGCTCCACACCTCATTCTTGCTGGGCATGCAGGCCACCGCGGGACAGGAGCCGCCGACCCATCGGCGCTCGACGACCGCGACGCGCTGGCCGGACCGGCCCAGATGCCAGGCAAGCGCCTTGCCGCCCTGGCCGCTGCCGAGGATCAGAAAATCAAAATGTTCTGGTTGGGGCATGAGGGTTCTCCGCTATAGTTATGGAAATTGACACTGGACATATCGCGGCCGACGGATTCGGCCGCCTGCTTGCCGCAACACTTCGATGCCGAACTCGCTCCCGGGCAAGCGGCTAGTGCTGCCCGCCCGAGGCGGCGTCGGCATGGGATGTGTGGACGAGGGCGATACGGGTCATGTGAGAGGTCCTTATCTTGAGTGTGCAGCCACTGCACCACGTGGCCGATCCGAAGTGACGGCGAGCAATTTGAGCCTGGCCGGTGCGATGCAGCGCAAACAGCGCACCTGCCGCAGGACACCGACTTCATCCCTTGAGAGGCATCTCCATACACCCGCCGTTCCGTCTCAGGCCGAAGCAACCGATTGCGGGCGGGACGTCGGCCGCCACCGATTCAAGCTGCGCCGCCATTCTTTGATCCTCGGCCGGCACAATCCCCAGGTTGGCTCAAGCGCGGACCGGATCTCACTTTCGCCCAGTAGTACCAGACTTCGAGACCTTGGAAGCCGAGCACGAACGGAACAACGATGAATACGCCGCTGACGAGGCGGTCGACGACAACCTGCAGCCAACAGGGCAGGACGAAGATTGCAATCCCGTGGCGTTCCGGATGGCGGAGCCCGACGAGGAACGGCATGGCAATCAGGCTCAGCGCGACGAGGTAGTCGAGCAAGGCCTGAGCGGTGTTGGTGACGAAACGAATATTCATGACACGCTGCTATTGAGGAGGCCTGCACAGGCCGTGGACCGTGTGATTGCTGATGAGCGCGGCGCCCAAGGATCGAGCGCCACGCCCTTCGGGATCAGGCGGCAGGTCGCAGCGCGACATCGACCTTGGGAAAGTCGATATCGGTCAGCGCCACGTTGTTGGTGTAGTTGGTCAGCACGTTGATCGCGACGTTCGCGATCACCTCGATGATGCGGGCGTCGTCAAGACCAGCCGAACGCACGGCGGCAACTTCGGCGTCCGTGACCTGCCCGCGCTTCTCAAGCACGCGGCGCGCGAACGATGCGATGACGGCGTCGATGGCGGTTTCCGCCTTGCCCTCGCGGGCCCTGCGGATGCCTTCCGGCGACAGGCCGGCGCCCTTGCCCATCAGCGTGTGCGCCGAGAGGCAGTACTCGCACTCGTTCGCCTGCCCAATGGCGAGCGCAACGATCTCCCGCTGCTTGGCGGTCAGCACGCCTTTGCCGAGCGCATCGGAGAAGGCAACATAGCCGTTGAGCACCGCGGGCGATCGCGCAAAAGTCGAGAATAGGTTCGGCACCATGCCGATCTTGGTCTTGACGGCCGACAACGTGGCCTTAACGCCGGGATCGGCATGGGCAGTTTCGATGGGAGCGATACGGGGCATGTGAGGGGTCCTTTTCTGTAACATTGCGGGCTTGCACTGCTCTGTATGTCGGATTAAAGGTGATGGTTGGTGCCAAATACGTTGCCGATCGTCCCAATGGATCCCTTCGCTGCCCTGTTCGACCACGTCACGCCGAGAGCCCGGACCTTCTTCACCGGTAACCTTTGCGAGACGAGGCACTTCACCGATGAAGGCCACTTGCACCTTCTCAAGGGAGGCGTGCTCACGCTCGCCCGGGCCGGCCAGGTCGACCTCCAGCTTGATGAGCCATCCCTCCTGTTTTTTCCTCGTGGCCGCGTCCACAGTTTCACGGTTGATCCGGACCGCGGCGCCGATCTCGTTTGCGCGACCGTCGAGCTCGGCGGCGCCGAGGGCAACCCGATCGGACAGGGCCTGCCCGAACTCGTGGTCCTGCCGCTCGCGTCGCATCCCGCGCTGGCGCCGGTCTGCGATCTGCTGATCGGCGAAGCATTCTCCGAACTGAGTGGCCGCCAGGTGGCGCTCGACCAGCTGTTGGACTACCTCCTGATCCTGATCGTGCGACACGTCACCGACAGCGGCCGGGTAGCGACCGGCGTGCTCGCCGGACTCGGCGATCCGCGCCTTGCCAGGGTGCTGACGGCAATGCACGATGCGCCCGGGAAGCCATGGACCCTGGAAGATCTCGCCGGGATCGCCGGCATGTCACGCACGCGGTTCGCCGAGCATTTCCGGACACGGATCGGCCAGACGCCTATCGACTATCTGACGGTCTGGCGCATGACGGTCGCACGTCAGCTTCTTGCCAGGGGTAAGCCGGTCAAGAGCGTGGCCTTGCAGGTCGGCTACCAGAGCGGCGCCGCTTTCTCTCGCGTGTTCAGCCGGGTGACGGGACGGTCGCCGCGCAGTTCGAATGGTCTCAGGACCGCGGATGTCCGCTCCAGCTGACAAGCCGGCATCGTTCGTTGGGATGGGCACGTCCGCTGTCGTGAGGGCTTCGGATGCCGACCTTCTGCAAGAGGTGCCGGCGATGAGCGTTCTCCGCTGCATTCCGGAACAACAATGAAGATGTCGAGGCAGGCGGACGTGCCCATTCCATTGCCGCAACACTTTGCAAGATCGATGCGGAGTTCACTCCGGGCGAACGGCTAACGCTGGCCGCCGGAGGCAGTGATGCGCTCACCCGTCAGCCAGGCTGACTGGTCGGAAGCCAGGAAGACGGCGACGCGGGCGATGTCGTCGGGCTGCCCCACCCGGCCCATCGGCAAAGTCGCTCCGATGTTCTTGGCGGTTTCGTCATCGATGCCCACGACTGCGAGGCCTTCGGTTTCCGTCATGCCCGGTGCGATCGCGTTGACGCGAATCCTGCGGGTGGCCAACTCGTTGGCGAGTGCCCTGGTGATCGAATCCACGGCGCTCTTGGAGGCTGAATAGACGACGGAGTTCGGCACCGGATTGGTGCTCGAAATGGTGCTGAGATTGATGACGCTGCCGCCATGACCGTCAAAGGCCCTTGCCGCTTCCTGTGTCGTGAGGATCGTGCTCAGCACGTTGGTGTTGAACTGACGATGGAACTCGGCTTCCGTCACGTCCTCCAGCGGCTCGAAGCGGTACACGCCGGCATTGTTGACGAGGATGCTGGGCGTCCCGAACGTCGCCTTGGTCTCGGCAAAGAGCCGCTTCACGTCGGCGCTGTTGCTGACATCCGCCTGGACCGCCACGGCCTTGCCACCTTCGCGCAGGATGTCTGCGACCACCCGGTCCGCATCCTCCTTGCTCGAAGCGTAATTGACCATCACGGCGGCGCCCGCCTTGGCAAACCGACGCGCTATCGCCGCACCTATGCCCTTTGACGCGCCGGTCACGATCGCTACCTTGTCCTTCAGCTCGTTCATGATCTTCTCCTTCGCTCATCGCCGCCACGCGGCGTGTTGCTGAGGAGGTAAATCATGCGTCGAGCGACCGGTAGCGCCGCCGGGTTCATATGATATATACGTCTCTCGTATGAATGACCGATTTCAGCAACTGGCGATCTTTGTCCGCACCGTCGAGACGGGCAGTTTTTCCAAGGTGGCCAGGGAGTTCGGGCTGTCGCAACCTTCCGTCTCGCGGACAGTGGCCGCGCTTGAGGAGCGGCTGGGCGTCAAGCTGCTTACCCGGACCACTCGCCAACTCTCGCTTACCGACGCGGGCGAGGCTCTGTTGTCTCGCGCCCGAGAAGCGCTTGCCGGGGTCGAAGAGGCGGAAAACGCCGCCCGTAGCGCCGACAGGCTGTCCGGCACACTGCGCGTGGCGCTGTCGCAAGGTTTCGGAGCGCGGCAGATAGTGCCGCGGCTGCTTGCCTTCCTCGACAACCATCCCTTGCTGAAGATCGATCTCATGATGTCCGACCGTTACGAGAACCTCATCGCGGAAGGCGCCGACATGGCGCTTCGCCTTGGCGAACAGCCGGATTCCAGCTTCGTGGCGCGCAAGCTCGCCACCGCCCGGCGCCTATTCGTCGCCTCGCCCACCTACCTCGCCCGGTACGGTATTCCGAAGACCCTCGCCGAGCTCAGCCGGCATCATCTCATCAGCGGGCCCAGCGACATGAACGAGCAGAACTGGAACGCGCATCGGGACGGCATCGGCGAGATCCAACCCGTCAATCCCCGCGTGCGGACCCGTTCGACCGTAGGCGTCCTCGCTTGCGCGAGCGCGGGCCTCGGCATCGCAATCGCCTCGACATGGATGTGCGCGGAGGAGCTTGTCTCCGGTGCACTGGTAGAGCTCCTGGCAGACTACCGTCTCGACCCTGTAGCGGCTTACGTCGTGTTCCCGGCTGGACGGCGCCCTTCGCAAAAGGCGCGCGCCTTCAGCGACTATCTCGAACAGGCGCTGGCGAGCGGATGATCGCGGCGCGGCGCTTTATGCAGCCGCCATGATCCCGGCATAGGTGACGAGATCGACATTGCCGCCGGAGAGCACGACGGCAACGCATTTGCCGGCGAGGTCGATCTCGCCGGAGGAGAGCGCGGCAAACGCGACGCAGCCGCCGGGCTCGACCACCAGCTTGAGATGGGCCATGGCGTCGCGCATCGCCTGTCTGACCGCGTCTTCGGAGACGGCAATGCCGCCGGCGAGATTCCGGCGGTTTATCTCGAAGGTGATGGCGCCGGGCTCGGCGGTCAGCAGCGCATCGCAGATCGAGCTATGGCCGGGATCGTTCGCGACCCGCTCGCCCTTGGCCAGCGAGCGACGCGTGTCGTCGAAATGCTCGGGCTCGACCGCCCAGACGGCGGTTCGCGGCGAAGCGTCCTTGACGGCGACCGAGATACCGCTCGACAGGCCGCCGCCGCCGCAAGGCACGACGACGGCGTCGAGCGCTGCGCCGAGCGCTTTCGCCTGCTTCATCAGCTCCAGGCCGATCGTGCCCTGGCCGGCAATGATGGCCGGATCGTCGAAGGGCGGCACCAGCACCATGCCCTTCTCGATATAGGGGCGGACAACGGCCATGCGGTCATCCTTGAAGCGGTCGAACGGCACCACCTCGGCGCCCAGCTTGCGGACATTGCCAATCTTGAGCGCCGGCGCGTCGGCCGGCATGGCGATCACCGCCTTGACGCCGAACATGGCGGCGGAGGCCGCCACCCCTTGCGCGTGGTTGCCCGAGGAGAAGGCCACGACTCCACGGCCGCGCTCCTCCTCGCTCAGGCTCGACAGCTTGTTGTAGGCGCCGCGGATCTTGAAGGAGCCGGTGCGCTGCAGCGTCTCGGGCTTGAACAGGATGCGGCCGCCATAGCGCTTGTTGAGCTCGGGCGACTCGATCAGCGGCGTTTCGACGGTCAAGCCGGAAAGCCGCGCCGCGGCGGCGCGGATGTCGGAGATGCCGGGGAGGGTGGTCATGAAGGGCCTCGCAGGATGAGTCCCGCCATGGTGCACGGAAATCATCCCGGCGCGCCAACGAAAAAATGTGACGGAGACAAGGTTGGTTTGGCAATTTTGGAAGCTGGCGTTCCTTCGCGCGGCCCCTCTGTCCTGCCGGACATCTCCTCCACAAGGGGGGAGATCAGACGGCACGCCGGCTTTCGCCAATCTCCTAGGTCGCAAGAATGGGCGGGACGCCGAAACATCTAATCTTTCCCCTCGCGGGGGAGATGGCCGGCAAGCCAGAGGGAGGCTGTCCCGCCGACATTTCGCCCTGTCGGCGACCGCTCATCCCAGCAGCGTCTTTGTCCTTTTGCTGCCGCCGAGCTTGCGCCAGGAGTTGAAGCGGTGGGTGGCGGCGGCGAAGGATATCTTCATCTGCTGGGAAACCGTGTAGCGCGACTTGCCTTCATCGAACATGCGGTAGCAGCATTCGGCGCCTTCCTCGGTCAGCTTGCCATCCGGCGTCTTGTTGTGCGGGTTGGCCGGGTCGAATTTTTCGAGCTGTTCTTCGACGAGGCCCTTCAGGCGCTGCAGGTCGGCCTCGATGCTGGCGATAAGATCGAGAACCGGTTTGGCATCGAATGTGTGCGGGGGCTTTTTGTTCGTCATGCCGGGGATTCCTTCAATTTTGGTGGTTGCAAGCTATATAGGCGAACATTCGGCAATAATGAAGAGTTGGGCCGGGTTCCGCTGGATCACCCATTCGCGTCGCGGCCCGTGCCGTTCGCAATTGACGTCCGGCAAGCAAGATCCTAGTTTAGAATTATTCTAAACTAGAGTGATCCCATCATGCTTTCTCGTGTTTTCGGCTTTGGCCGCCGTTCGTTCGATTCGCTGTCGGAGCAGGAGATCCTGGCGCTGGCGATCTCTTCCGAGGAGGATGACGGACGCATCTACCGCGCCTATGCCGATGGCCTGGCGCAGGACTTTCCGCAATCGGCGAAAGTGTTCGAGGCGATGGCCGAGGAAGAGGACGGCCATCGCGATTCGCTGATCGAGCTTTACCGCAAGCGCTTCGGCGAGCGCATCCCGCTGATCCGGCGCGAGCATGTGAAAGGCTATTTCGAGCGCAAGCCCGACTGGCTGGTGAAGCCGCTCGGCATCGAGCATGTGCGGCGCCAGGCGGAGGCCATGGAGCAGCAGGCCTATCGCTTCTATGTAGAGGCGGCCAAGCGCACCACCGACGCCTCGACGCGAAAGCTGCTCGACGATCTCGCCGTGGCCGAGCAGGGCCATGAGAGCTCGGCGCATGAATTGGAGCAGGAGCATGTGCCGGGCACGGTCAAGGTCGAGGAGGCGAGCGCCGAGCAGCGCCAGTTCATCCTCACCTATGTGCAGCCCGGGCTGGCCGGGCTGATGGACGGCTCGGTGTCGACGCTGGCGCCGATCTTCGCCGCGGCATTCGCCACGCACGACACCTGGCAGACGCTTCTGGTCGGCCTCGCCGCCTCGATCGGCGCCGGCATCTCGATGGGTTTCACCGAGGTCGCCTCCGACGACGGCAAGCTGTCGGGGCGCGGCTCGCCGATCAAGCGTGGGCTGACGGTCGGCCTGATGACTTCGCTGGGCGGCCTCGGCCACGCGCTGCCCTATCTGATCCCGCACTTCTGGACGGCCACCGCCGTGGCGGCGGTGGTGGTGTTCTTCGAGCTCTGGGCGATCGCTTTCGTCCAGAACCGCTACATGCAGACCCCCTTCTGGCGCGCCGCCTTTCAGGTGGTGCTGGGCGGCGCGCTGGTGTTCGGGGCGGGCGTGCTGATCGGGAACGCTTAGGTTTTCCGTTCTCCCGCAAGGGGGTAAGGGAAGGCGCGTTCACCCATTCACCGCGCGGCTATCCCTTGGCGCTTCCGCCCTTTCGGTCATCCCGTAGTCGCGCACGACATGGGCGATGCGCAGACGGTAGCCGGCAAAGATGCCGCCCCGCCCCGCCTTCTGCGCCTGGCGGTGCTCCTCGGTGTTGCGCCAGGCTTTCACCGCTTCCTCGTCGCGCCAGAAGGACAGCGACAGCACTCGCCTGGGATCGGCAAGGCTCTGGAAGCGCTCGACCGAAATGAAACCGTCTATGCCGTCGAGCAGGGGCTTAAGCTCCGCGGCGATGCCGAGATAGGCGTCGCGCTTGCCTTCCGCCGGCTCCACTTCGAAGATGACTGCGATCATGCCTCCATCCCTTCCCTGACCGTCACGTCGGTGCGAAAGACCTGCCGCGGACCATGCGGGCCGGACACCAGCTTCAGGAAGACGCGGTCCTCCTTGAGGATGAATTTCTCGCGCCGCGCGAATTCGTAGTTTGCCTTGCCGGCCGGGTCGGCGGCAAGCCGCGCGCGATAGACTTCATAGTCCGCGAGGCTCTCGACGTTGTAGGCGGCATAGGCCGTAGTGGCCGAGCCTTCGTGCGGGGCGTAGTAGCCGATCAGGTCGGCGCCGCAACGCGGAATGGCCTGACCCCAGGCGCGCGCATATTGCTCGAACGCCGCCTTGCCGAACGGATCGATCTCGTAGCGGATGAAGCAGGTGATGGTCATGTCGGTCTCCTCGTCTGGTTGGTTCTTCGACGACGACGGTTCGATCCCGGTCGAAACATCGCTTGCGTCATTGTGCTAGGCATCTTCCTGTCAGGAGAGTTTGCCGGGCTGCTTGAGCTGACTGGACAATAGTGCTTCCCTGACGGGAATGCTTCGATAAGGATCGAACCATGCGTGAAGGACCGGACATCGCCCGCATCGCCAGCCTGGTCGGCGACCCGGCCCGCGCCAACATGCTGAACGCGTTGATGGGCGGCACGGCGCTGACGGCGTCGGAACTGGCGCTCGAGGCCGGCGTATCGCTGCCCACCGCTTCCTCGCATCTGTCCAAGCTGATGGATGGCGGGCTGCTGACCTTGGCCAGCCAGGGGCGCCACCGCTATTACGGCCTTGCCAGCGCGCAGGTGGCCGGCATGATCGAGGCGATCATCGGCGTCGCCGAGGCGGTCGGCCCGAAGCGTGTGCGCCCCGGCCCGCGCGACGTGGCCATGCGCGTGGCGCGCGTTTGTTACGATCACCTCGCCGGCGAGCAGGCGGTGGCGATGCTCGACCGGCTCTTCGACAGGAAACTTTTGCTGCGCGAGGACAACGAGATCAGGCTCTCGTCATCCGGCGTCTCGCATTTTTCCGCGCTCGGCATCGAGACCCATGCCAAGGCGCGGCGGCCGGTGTGCCGCGCCTGCCTCGACTGGAGCGTGCGGCGCTCGCATCTCGCCGGCACGCTGGGCGCCGCCATCCTCGACAAGATCATCGCCGAGAAATGGGCCCGGCGCGAAAAGGACAGCCGCGCCGTGGTGTTCTCGCCGACGGGCAGGCAGGCGTTCGAGAGGGTGTTTCTCTCCTAGGCGGACAATCTCACGATGCTGGCGGGACAGCACCCCCCTCTGCCCTGCCGGGCATCTCCCCCGCATGGGGGGAGATTGGCAGTTCTGGCGCTCCGCCATTCTCCTAACGTTGGAGATTGGCGAAAGCCGAGACGACATCCAATCTCCCCCCTTGCGGGGGAGATGGCCGGCAGGCCAGAGGGGGGTGCTGTCCCTCGGCGCTGAAAATTATCCCCGCTTCAGCGGCTTCCCCAGCTTGAAGAACTCCGCCCACGGATCCGCCTTCTTCAATTGCTCCAGCGTCGTCTCGTCCCCCAGCGGGAAAGCATTCGGCGCCAAGCCCTTTTCGATCTCAGGCCAGGTCACCGGCATCGATATCGTCGCGCCCTTCTTGGCGCGCGAGGAATAGGGCGCGACCGTGGTCGAGCCCCTGCCGTTGCGCAGATAGTCGACGAAGATCTTGCCGGTGCGCGCCTTCTTCGACAGCGTCGCCGTGTAGCGGTCGGGCGCGGCCTGCTCCAGCGCGCGGGCGAAATCATGGGCGAAATCCTTGACCGCGTCCCACTCCGCCGAGGGTTTCAGCGGCACCAGCACATGATAGCCCTTGCCGCCGGAGGTCTTGACCAGGTTGGGCAGCGACAATTCGTCGAGCTGCTTGTGGATGTCGAGCGCCGCCTCGCGCACTTTGCCGACATCGACGCCTTCGTCCGGATCGAGGTCGAAGATGATCTGGTCCGGCTTCTCCAGCGCGTCGAGAGTGCAGCCCCAGATATGCACCTCGACCACGCCGTATTGGACAAGCGCGGCCAGCCCATCGAAATCCTTGATGAACAGGATCTCCTCGCCGTCAGTCGGATCCTTCATTCTGGCGATCTTGTCGCTCATGCCGGGCGAGGCGTGTTTCTGGAAGAAGCGCTGGCCGTTGATGCCGTCCGGCGCGCGCACCAAGCTCAGCGGCCGGTTGACGACGAATTCTGCCATGCGCGGCCAGACCAGCGCGTAGTGACCGAGCAGGTCCTGTTTCGAAACCTTCTCGTCGGGCCACAGCAGCTTGTCGGGATGCGACAGCTTTATCGAGGTCTTCGCTGTTCCGGCCGAAGCTTTCGGCGCGGTCTTTGTACCCGGCTTCGCTCCGGTTTCGGCCTTCTTCGGCTTTTCCTGCACGACTTCCTCCGCCGGCTTGTCCTCGCGCAATCCCTGGAACGAGGCGTGGCGGATTATACGGTCGGAAGTCCAGCTGCGGAACTCCACCTCGCCGACAAGTTCCGGCTTGACGAAGGTGAGGCCCTTGCCCTTGGGCACGGCGGCCGAGAACGGCGAGTCCTTCGCCTTGAGGCCGTCGAGCTTCTTCTTCAAATCAGTCATCACCTTGCCGGAAAAGCCGGTACCGACACGGCCGGCATAGTGCAGCTTGCCGCCTTCGTTGAACCCGACCAGCAGCGAGCGCAGGCCGCGTCCGGTCTTGTCCGAGGGCAGATAGCCGCCGATGACGAATTCCTGCCTGAGCGTGCATTTGGACTTGATCCAGGAGAGCCCCCGCCCGCTGCGGTAGGGAGCGTCGGCGCGTTTCGACACCACGCCTTCCAAGCCCATGCGGCAGACATGCTGCAGCATGACCTTGCCCGGCTCGTGGAAATGGTCGCTGAAGCGCAACGCCGAATGTTCGGGCTGCTCGCCAAGCAGCTCGGCCAGCGCCTGCTTGCGTTCGACCAAGGGTTCGCGGCGCAGATCCTTGCCGTCAAGCCGCATCAGGTCGAAGACATAGTAGACGAAGCGGTCGGCGCGTCGCGCCGACAGATCCGCCTGCAGCAAGGGGAAGGACGACACGCCGCTGTCGGCCAACACCACGATCTCGCCGTCGATGATGGCGTCGCGGCATTTCAGCCCCGCCAGTGCACCTGTGACCGGACCGTCGAACTTTTCCGTCCAGTCGAGGCCGGCGCGGGTGAGCAGCCTGACGTCGCTGCCGGCGATCTGCGCCTGCATGCGGTAACCGTCGAATTTCACCTCGTGCAGCCAGTCTTCGCCGGCGGGCGCATCCCTTTCCAGCGTCGCCAGCTGCGGCTCGATGAAGTCGAGACGCTTGCCAGGCCCGGCCTTGGTCTTGGCGGCAGCCGGCCTGTTGGATTGCCAGACTTTCGGCTTCTCGCCCCTGGCGGCCTTGCCTTCGCCGACCTCCTCGATGGTCAGGCCCGACTTCACCGATTTCGGTTCTTCCTCGAGAACATCCTCGCCGGGCCGGGCGGCAGCATCGTCGGATTTGATCAGCAGCCAGTTGTCGCGCTTCTCGCCCGGACGGGGCCGCAGCCTGACCAGATGCCAGCGGCCGTTGAGCTTGTGGCCCTCGAGCTCGAAGTCGATATGGCCCTTCTTCATGCCCTTGGCCGGATCGCCATCCGGCATCCACTTGCCTTCGTCCCAGACGATGACCGAGCCGCCGCCATATTGGCCCTTCGGAATGGTGCCTTCGAAGGACGCGTAGTCGATCGGATGATCCTCGACATGCACGGCCAGCCGCTTCTCATGCGGATCGAGGCTCGGGCCGCGCGTCACCGCCCAGCTCCACAGCACGCCGTCATGCTCCAGCCGGAAATCATAGTGGAGCCGCGTCGCGGCATGCTTCTGGACGACGAAGATGCCGCCGCCTTGCTTTTGCCTGCCGACCTTGCCGGCCGGCTCGGCGGTCTTCTTGAAGTCGCGCTTGGCGTGATACTGCTCGAGGCCGGCCATGCCGCCATCCTCCTATGCGGATTTGCGTTTTGGCGCGGACGCTTTGGCTTTCGGCCGCCGCGCCGAAGTCTTTGAAGACTTGCCCGCTTTGCCGCCGCCTTCCGCGTTGAGGCTCTTCTTCAACGCATCGAACAGGTTGACCACATTGGACGGCTTCGGCGGCGCCTTGGCCTTGGGCGCCTTCTTGCCCGCCTTCTTGGCGCGGATCAGCTCGAGCAGCGCGTCCTCGTAGCGGTCGTCGAATTTCGACGGATCGAACTTCGTCTTCTTGCCGTCGATGATGTGCTGGGCGAGGTCGATCATCTCCTTGTCGGTCTTCGCCGCCGCGATCTCCTCGAACACCGTCGCCGGCCGGCGCACCGTGTCGTCATAGCGCAAGGTGGTCAGCACCATGCCCTTGCCGAGCGGCTCGATCACCACCGGGCGCTCTCGCTGATAAAGCACGATGCGCGCCAGGCCGGCCATCTTCCGGGCCGCCATGGCGTCGCGGATGACGGCAAAGGCTTCTTCCGAGACCTTGTCGGCCGGTGAGACATAATAGGGCGTGTCGAGGTAGATCTGCTCGATCGAGGATTTCTCGACGAAGCCGTCGAGGCTCATCGTGTGCGAGGATTCGATCTGCACCGCCTCGATCTCGTCCTCCTCGATATGGACGAAATCGCCGTCGCTCACCTCATAGCCCTTGATCTCGTCGCCCTCTTCAAGCGGCTTGCCGGTCCCGGCATCGACATAGATGCGTTTGACGGTGTTGCCGGTCTTGCGGTTGAGGATGCGGAACGAGACTTTCTCGGCATGGGTGACGACGTTGGTCAGCTCGATGGCGCAGGTGACCAGCGACAGTTTGAGATAGCCCTTCCAGGCCGGGCGTGGCGCCATGGCGAACTCCTGCGGCGAACTTCTGCGATGCAACTTTACCGCAACGGGCGGAGGCTTGCTCGGGTTCCGAGAGGGACCTGGCCGGTGCCGCTTGCGGCAAGCAATGATATTTCCCGGCGCCACCCGAGCGTGAAACAGAAGCGCGCGCAAGCGACATCGGAACGAAACATATGTGATGCAAAAGTCACACGGCCTGGAAAGGCGACGAAAAGCACCGAAAGACCGCGAATCAGCCGCAATCCAGCCACGATGCAACGTGTTTCGGACCAGAAATTAACATCACGTTCACCGACTATTCACGCCTCGACGCTATGCTCTCGAACAATTCGGACGGACATCCGAAAGCGGGACAGGGACCACGTAAAATGAACTTCTGGAACCACATCGCCGGCTACGCCGCCGCCATTCGCGAATTCGTCGCGCCGACCTATCGGCCGGAGCGCTATTACATGCGCGGCCCGGGCCCTGCCTGCGCGCGCCGCGGCAACTCGCTGGGCGTCAGCGCGAACTGATCATGACCCGCGAACGCGCCCACCACAGCCGCATCTGCCGGCCGGCCGCCGACCAGCGCACTACCACCTATCGCGCCGAACGCCTTGCGCTCGCCGCCACATGGCGTGCGACAACGCCGCGACTTTGACGCCGCCGCCGGCTGGCTTAGTGTCTCCCCTGGCTTAGTGTCCCCTTAGTATAGCGTAAGGGGTCACAAGCAGCCGAGGCCGCCATGACCGACCTGCCCGAACGTCCCACCTTACCGCGCCAGGCCTATGACGCCAGCCAGCCGCTGATCGTCTTCGACGGCGTCTGCGTGTTCTGCTCGGGCTTCGTCCAGCTCATCCTCAAGCTCGACCGGAAAAAACGCTTCCGCTTCGCCACGGCGCAATCGCCGGTGGGCGAGGCGCTGTTTCGCCAGCACGGCCTGCCGACCGACGACTATGACAGCAACCTCGCCATCATCGACGGCGCGGCCTTTACGAAGCTCGACAGTTTCGTCGCGGTCATGGCCGCGCTTGGCTGGCCATGGCGCATTGCGAAGGCGCTGCTCATCCTGCCGCGGCCGCTGCGCGACTGGCTCTACGACCGCGTCGCCAAGAACCGCTACGCGCTGTTCGGCCGCAAGGACAGTTGCGACATTCCGTCGGCCGAGCTGCGGGAGCGGTTGATCGGCTGACGGCGATTGGCTTGGGGGCATGGCATGAAGCTTCTCATCGTCGGCGGCTACGGCACCTTCGGCGGACGCATCGTCCAATTGCTGGAGAACGAGCCGCGCCTCGAGCTGATCATCGCCGGCCGGTCGCTCGCCAAGGCCGAGGCTTACTGCAAAGAGCGAGGCCCGACCAAGGCCAGGCTGGTGCCGGCGACGTTCGACCGCGACGGCGAGCTTGGCGCGCAACTCGCCGGCATGCTGCCCGACATCGTCGTCGACGCCAGCGGTCCGTTCCAGGCCTATGGCGAGGGGCGCTATCGGCTGGTCGAGGCCTGCATCGCCGCGCGCATCCACTATCTCGACCTCGCCGACGGTTCGGACTTCGTCGCCGGGGTATCCGCTTTCGACACGGCAGCCCGGGCGGCCGGCGTCTTCGTGCTGTCCGGCGCATCGAGCTTCCCGGTGCTGACGGCCGCCGTGGTGCGGCATCTTTCGACCGGCATAGCCCGCGTCGACACCATCCGTGGCGGCATCGCGCCGTCGCCTTTCGCCGGCGTCGGCGAGAACGTCATCCGCGCCATCGCGAGCTATGCCGGCCGGGCGGTGCGGCTGCAGCGCGGCGGCAGGCCGGCCGAGGGTTACCCGCTCACGGAGCAGATGCGGTACACGATCGCGCCGCCCGGGCGCGTGCCGGTGAGGAACACCTTGTTCTCGTTGGTCGACGTGCCGGATCTGCGCGCGCTGCAGGCGCTGTGGCCGGAAGCGAGCACGATCTGGATGGGCGCCGGACCGGTGCCCGAGGTGCTGCACCGCGCGCTGATCGGCCTGGCCTGGCTGGTCCGCGCCGGCCTGGCGCGATCGCTGTCGCCGCTGGCGCCGCTGATGCACTGGGCGACCAACCGGCTGTCATGGGGCGAGCATCGCGGCGGCATGTTCGTCGAGGTCGACTGCGTGGATGCAGAGGGCAGACCAAGCAAACGGTCCTGGCACCTGTTGGCCGAGGGCGATGACGGCCCGCTCCCGTCCATGGCGGTCGAGGCGATCGTCCGCAAGGCGCTCGACGGCCGCATGCCAGCACCAGGCGCCCGGGCGGCGGTGCGCGACGTCGAGCTCGCGGACTATGAAGCGCTATTTGCCGGCAAGACGATCCACACCGGCTTCAGGGACGACACCGACAAGGGCAAGGCTCTCTATCCCGACCTGCTCGGCGATGCGTGGAAAAGCCTTCCAGCTGAAATCCGCGCCATGCATGAGGGAGCGGCTATGGCGGAAGGAAGTGCGAGCGTGGAGCGCGGCGGCGGTATTCTTAGCCGGCTTGCTGCGCGCATGGCCGGCTTCCCGCCTGCCGCAGCCGATGTCCCCGTCAAGGTGCGTTTCGTTACCGACGGGCAAGGCGAGACCTGGACGCGGACTTTCGGAACTCACGGTTTTTCGAGCCGGCAATTTGCCGGACGTGGCCGCTCGGAGCGGCTGCTTTGCGAGCGCTTCGGCCCCCTCACCTTCGCCATGGCGCTGGTGGCCGGCGAGGACCGCCTGTCGCTCGTGCTGCGGCGCTGGAGCTTTCTCGGACTGCCCTTGCCGATGTGGCTTTGCCCGCGGTCGAACGCGTACGAAACCGTCGAGGACGGCCGCTTCCGCTTCCATGTCGGGATATCGCACCCGGTCGTCGGGCCGATCGTGCGCTACCGTGGCTGGCTCGAGCCGTCGCACGGTTCGAGCACGGTGGGTTCGCCGGCCGTCTCGCCCAGTTCCCGGCAGCCGGCGGCCGTGCACAGCGTCCAGCCTTCCCCGGTGACGCCGGACGCCGCGAGCGCCAGGCGCGGCTGGGGTCCGATCCGCGGCGCATAGACCCACCAGCCGCTCCGCAGCACCGAGCCCTCCGGGGGCTCCATGCCGGCGCCGGAGCCCTTGACCCGCGCCTGCACCACCTGCAGCCCGGCCGGCGACACTTTCCAATCCTCCTGCCAGCGCGTCCGTTCCACCGAATGCGTCCAGGACAGCGTGAAGGCGGCGACGGCGAGCGTCACCGTCTTGCCGGCGGCGAGGACACACAGGCTCATGGAGTGTCGGCGGCGGACAGCCGGCGGGCGCGCCAGCAGTGCCAGCCGATCCACGCCAGCGCCAGCATCCAGCCGGTCTCGTCGGTGAGCGGCAATGCGGCCACCAGGAGCAAGCCGGCGCAGAACGCGACGAGACGCTCCCACCAAGCCATGCGGCGGGCGAGGAAGCCGACGGCGGCGGCGCCCCAGAGCACGATGCCCATGCAGGCCTTGGCGACGATGTAGGCGACCTCGACGGGATAGCCGAACGAAGCCGCGATCGGGCCCGCGTCCTGCAGCATCAGCGCCGGCGTGTAGACCGCCATGAACGGCACGACGAAGCCGGCAATGGCGAGCTTGGTCGCCTGGATGCCGATCTTGAGGCCGCTTTCCTTGGCCATGGGTGCTGCGGCAAAGGCAGCGAGCGCCACCGGCGGGGTGAGATCCGCCATGATGCCGAAATAGAAGACGAACATGTGGCTGACCACCAGCGGCACGCCGAGCGACAGCAGTGCCGGGCCGGCGAGCGAGGAGGTGATGATGTAATTGGGGATGGTCGGAATGCCCATGCCGAGAACCAGGCAGGTGAGCATGGTCAACACCAGCGACAGGAACAGATTGTTCTCGCCGATGGAGATGATCCAGCCGATGAAGGTGGAAGCGATGCCAGTGAGCGTCAGCGTGCCGATGACGATGCCGACGATGGCGCAGGCGATGCCGACGGGCAGGGCGTTCTTCGCTCCTTCGGCAAGCGAGTCGACGCAGATGCGCAGCGTCTCGCGCCCGCCTCTGAAGGCGAAGCAGGCGATGACGAGCGCCGCGATGACGAGGCTCAGCACATTGACGCCGAAGCGCATGAAAGACGCCGCGGCCAGCCCGAGCGCCAGCCAGAAGACGAAGCGGAAGGCGAGCGGCCCGATCAAGGCAGCCAGCGGCGTGCCGAGGATGAGCACGATGGTGAGCGCCAGGCCCATCGTGCCGGCGAAGATCGGCGTGTAGCCGGCAAACAGCAGATAGACCAGCACGGCGAGCGGCAGCACCAGCGGCCAGTGCTTCCTGACCGCTTCCCACGGATTGGGCAATTCCGCCTTGGCCATGCCGTGCAGGCCGGCCTTGCCGGCCTCCAGATGCACCTGCCAGAAGCAGGCGCCGAAATAGAGCAGCGCCGGGATGACCGCCGCCTTGACCACCTCGGCGTAAGGGATGTTCAGCGTCTCGGCCATGATGAAGGCGACGGCTCCCATCACCGGCGGCATGATCTGGCCGCCCATCGAGGAGGTCGCCTCGACCGCGCCGGCAAAGGCGGAGCGGAAGCCGAAGCGCTTCATCAGCGGGATGGTGAACTGGCCGCTGGCGACGACATTGGCGACGCCCGAACCGGAGATGGTGCCCATCAGCGCGGAGGACAGCACGCAGACCTGGGCCGGGCCGCCGCGCCACGAGCCGACGAGGCCGAGCGCGAAGTCGTTGAACAGCGCGATCATGCCGGCCCGTTCGAGGAAGGCGGCAAAGACGACGAAGATGAAAATGTAGGCGGCCGAGACATAGACCGGCGTGCCGTATATGCCTTCGGTGCCATAGGCGAAGGTGTCGACCAGCTGCGCGAAATCATAGCCGCGATGGATGAAGGGCGGCGGCAGGTGATTGCCGACGAAGCAATAGGCGAGGAAGATGAAGGCGATGACGGCCAGCGGCAGGCCCATCAGCCTCCTGGCGGCTTCGAAGACGAGCACCACAAGCAACGTGCCGACGATCAGGTCCGGCGTGGTGAGGAAGCCGGAGCGGCGGATGAGGTCGGCGTAGAAGACCCAGTTGTAGAGGCCGGTGCCGAAGCCGAGCAGGCCGAGAACCCAGAAGCCCGCCTTCGCCGCGGCGCTCCTGGCGCGCAGGTTGGCGATCAGGCCGAAACCGAGCAGCAGCAGGAAGCCGATATGCATGGCCCGCACCACCTGGCTGGGCAAGCTGCCATAGGCGGCGATGTAGATCTGGAAGACGGAAAAAGCGACCGCGATGGCGAAAGCCGCCTTGCCGGCGAGGCCTTCGCCGAAGCCAGGCGGCAGGCCTTCGACCTGTTCCTCGGCGACGGCAAGATGGAAAGTGGGCGGGTTGCCGTCGCTTGTTGTTGCGGACTTCGCTTCGCTCATTGGGTGCAGTCCAGGATGAACAAATGGCAGCGCGAGGCACCCCCCTCTGCCCTGCCGGGCATCTCCCCCGCAAGGGGGGAGATCGGCAGCTTCGGCGCCAGCGCTCCACCTGCGACGTTGGCGATTGGCGAAAGCCGCGATGACAGCCAATCTCCCCCCTTGCGGGGGAGATGGCCGGTAGGCCAGAGGGGGGTGCCTGGCGAAGACATCTCAGCTAGTCGCGCCACTCCTCCTACTTCAGCAGCCCTTTTTCCCTGTAGTATTTCTCCGCGCCGGGATGCAGCGCCACGGGCATGCCGTCCAGCGCCTTGGCCGGATCGATCGCCTTGGCGGCGGCATGCGCGGCAGCCAGCTGGTCGAGATGCTCGAACAGCAGCTTGGTCATCTGGTAGGCGGTCTCGTCGGAGACGTCGGCGCGGGTAATGAGGAAATTGCCGACCGCGGCGGTCGCGACATCTTCCGTCTGGCCCTCATAGGTGCCTTTCGGGATAACCACGGAAAGATAGGGCGCCCCGATCTTGGCGACGTCCTCGGCCGGCACGGCGACGACGTTGATGGGAAGCGAGGCCGCGAGATCGCGGATGGAGGCGACGCCGAGGCCGGCCGACTGCAAGGTGGCGTCGAGCTGGCGGTTCTTGATCAGCTCGACCGACTCGGCGAAGGGCAGATATTCGACCCGCCCGAGATCCTCGTATTTGAGACCGGCGGCGGCGAAGATGGCGCGCGCGTTGAGCTCGGTGCCGGAGGCAGGCGCGCCGACCGACAGGCTCTTGCCCTTGAGGTCGGCGAGCGTCTTGATGCCGGATTCCTGGCTGGCGACGATCTGGATGTAATTGGGATAGATCGCGGCAATGCCGCGCAGCTTGTCGAGCTTGCCCGGGAAGCCGGCCTCCGTGTTGCCCTCGGCGGCCATCTTGACGGAATCGCCGAGCGCAAAGGCGATCTCGCCCTTGCCCTGCTGCAGCAGGTTGAGGTTCTCGACCGAAGCCTTTGTCGCCTGAACCTGGGTGCGCGCGCCCTCTATGCCCTTGCCGTAAATCTCCGACAGGGCAACCCCTAGCGGATAGTAGACGCCCGACGTTCCGCCGGTGAGCACATTGATGAATTCCTGTGCCCCGGCCGTCGCGACACCGAGACCAAGCGACAGCGCCAACGCGCCGGCGGCAACAAATTTCGTCCTGAAATCGAGCATATGGTTTCCTCCTCCTGAAACGGCCGCGTCGCCTCCCCGGCGCGAAGCTCGTGAGTTTAAACGGGAGGAGCCAAATGCCAACCCGCAATTGCAGACCTTTCTGCTTGACCATGATCTTTTCCAAAAACCGGAATCCACTTTTCGGGATCATGGCCTGGACGAACGGTTGAGTGGCGGCGAAAAGCGCCGGCTTGCGCTCGCTTGCTTTGGGAACGAAAGATTTTCGAGGCGCCTGTCGAAATCGGCCGCGGCCGCACGACATAGGTCGGCACGCGACGATGCGGCCTTCAACAAAACGGGAGAAGACCATGCGATACATGCTTTTGATCTACAATGACGAAACCGTGATGGCGAATGCGCCAAAAGAGCAGACCCAGCAGACCCTCGCCGCCTACGGCGCCTATACCGAGGCGCTGAAGAAATCCGGCGCTTATATCGCCGGCGAGCGGCTGCGCCCGACCCAGGCGGCCACCGCGGTGCGGCTGGCCGGCGGCAAGACCAACGTGCTCGACGGCCCCTATGCCGACACCAAGGAGCAGTTGGCGGGTTTCTACATGATCGAGGCGGCCGACATCGACACGGCCATCGAGTGGGGCGCGCGTTGTCCCGCGTCCAGCAGCGGCACGGTCGAGGTGCGGCCGATCTGGGAAATGGCCGAGTACATAGCCGCCGCATAGCGAACCCTGTGATGGATGATCGCTCGGAGATCGCGCGGGCGGCGGCCGAGGCGGCCGCCCGGCGCAGCTACGGCAAGCTGGTGGCCTGGCTCGCGGCCCGCACGCGCGACGTCGCCGGCGCCGAGGACGCGCTGGCCGACGCCTTCGCGGCCGCGCTCGAACGCTGGCCGCGAACCGGCGTCCCGGCGGAGCCGGAAGCCTGGCTGCTCGCGGTGGCGCGCCGGCGCGACGTGGACGCGGTGCGGCGGCGGCTGACCGGCGAGGCGGCCCGCGATCATCTGCAGCTGATGGCCGAGGAAATGGAGGCGCGCATGCGCGGCGAGGAGCTGCCCGACGACCGGCTGCGGCTGATGTTTGCCTGCGCCCATCCGGCGATCGAATCGAGCGTGCGCGCGCCGCTGATCCTGCAGGCGATCCTCGGTTTCGACGCCGCGACGATCGCCTCGGCCTTCCTGGTTTCGCCGGCGACGATGGGACAGCGGCTGGTGCGGGCCAAGGCGCGCATCCGCGAAACCGGGATTCCGTTCCGTGTGCCGGAGCAGGCGGAGCTGGGCGAGCGGCTGGGCGCCGTGCTGGAGGCGATCTACGCCACTTTCGCCGAAGGCTGGTCGGACCCGACCGGCACCGACAGCCGGCGGCGCAACCTCGCCACCGAAGGCATCTGGCTTGGACGGCTGGTCGCCTCGCTGATGCCGGACGAGCCGGAGGCGCTCGGGCTGCTGGCGCTGATGCTGTTCGCCGAGGCGCGCCGCTCGGCGAGGCGCGGCCCGCAAGGCGATTTCGTGCCTTTGGCCGAGCAGGATATGGCGCTCTGGGACGACGGCCTGATCGATGAGGCGGAAGCCTTGCTGGTGCGCGCCGCGCAAAGGAGCATCATCGGTCGCTACCAGCTCGAGGCCGCCGTGCAGTCCGCTCATACGGCGCGGCGGCGCGGCGGCGGCACGGACTGGACGGCGATCCGCCAGCTTTACGAAGCGCTGCAGGCCGTGGCCGGCTCGCCGGTGGTGGCGATCAACCGCGCGGTGGCGATCGCCGAAACCGAGGGTGCAACGGCTGGATTGGCGGCGCTTTACGTGCTTGGCGAGGACAAGCGGCTGCAGGACTACCAGCCCTATTGGGCCGCCCGCGCCGGGTTGTTGGCCAGGCTCGGCAACATCAAGCAGGCGGCCCAGTCCTACGACCGGGCGATCGGCCTCGAGCGCGACCCGGCGCTGCGGCGTTTCCTGCAGGGCGAGAAGGCGAAGCTTGTTGGGGGTTAGGCAATCTGTTGAGGCCGGAGGGACAGCGCCCCCCTCTGTCCTGCCGGACATCTCCCCCACGAGGGGGGAGATTGGCCGCCACGCCGGCTTTCGCCAATCTCCGGCGTTGTAAAATCGAACCAGGCGCCGAAGCTGCTAATCTCCCCCCATGTGGGGGAGATGCCCGGCAGGGCAGAGGGGGGCGCGAAGGATCTCGGCGCTGGGGCTTTTGCGCGCCCTAAGCCCCCAGCCCGTCGAACAGGATGGTCGAGAGATAGCGCTCGGCGAAGGAGGGGATGACGACGACGAGGTTCTTGCCCTTGTTCTCCGGCCGAGAGCCGACGACGATGGCCGCCTGGAGTGCTGCGCCCGACGAGATGCCGACCGGCACGCCTTCGAGGCGGGCGACGAGACGCGCATTGGCGACCGAATCCTCGTTCGAAACCCTGACGACCTCGTCATAGATCGAGGTGTCGAGGATTTTCGGGGCGAAGCCGGCGCCGATGCCCTGGATCTTGTGCGGACCGGGCTGGCCGCCCGACAGCACCGGCGAGGCCTCCGGCTCGACCGCCACGACCTGCAGCGAAGGCTTGCGCTTCTTCAGCACCTGGCCGACACCGGTGATGGTGCCGCCGGTGCCGATGGCGGAAACGAAAATGTCGACTTCGCCATTGGTGTCGTTCCAGATTTCCTCGGCCGTGGTGCGGCGGTGGATTTCAGGATTGGCCGGATTCTCGAATTGCTGCGGGATGATGGCGTTGGGCAGTGTGGCCGCGAGCTCGTCGGCCTTGGCGATGGCGCCCTTCATGCCTTTCGGGCCTTCGGTCAGCACCAGCTCCGCGCCGAGCAGCGCCAGCATCTTGCGGCGCTCGACCGACATGGTCTCCGGCATGGTGAGGATCAGCTTGTAGCCCTTGGCCGCGGCGGCGAAGGCGAGCGCGATGCCGGTGTTGCCGGAGGTCGGCTCGATCAGCGTGGTCTTGCCGGGCGCGATCTTGCCGGCCTCCTCCAGCGCCTCGATCATGGCGACGCCAATGCGGTCCTTGACCGAAGCGATCGGGTTGAAGAATTCGAGCTTGGCCATGAGATTGGCGACGATGCCCTTCTCCCTGGCGAACTTGTCCAGCCTGACCAGTGGCGTGTCGCCAATCGTCTCCGTGATCGAATTGAAGACGCGGCCGCGGCCGGGCACGCGCGCGGAGGTGACGGGCTTGTTCATTGGTTCGCTCCCAAGGCAATGGCATAGGCAAAAACAGAATAGGGCTTTCAGACGCGCAAGATAGGCCGGCGACCGAAAATATCCGAGTGGGGCGGTTGCTCAAAAGCACCCACGACCGGAAAAGCATTTTCCGCCGCGGCGGGTTTCAGGAATGGTTTGGCTGAATCCGGGACGGGTTGAGATTGGAGCCTACTGCCTCGCCGCGATAGCCGCGGCCGCGCCCATCATGAAACCGGCGGCGGTGCGGTTCAGAACCTTCAGCGCGCGCGGCGATTTCAGGAACCAGCGCGCCTTGGCGGCCAACGCCAGGTAAGGCACCAGCACCACAAACAGCACCGCCACGGTGAGCATCGCAAGGATGGCGTAGTCGGCGAGCGTGATCGTTTTCAGGTCGACGATGGTCGGCGTGATGGCGAGATAGAAGATCATCGTCTTGGGATTGCCGAGCGTCACCGTCAGCCCGGCGATGAAGCTCGACACGAGACCGCCCTTGGCCTTCCGCGCCTCGACGGTCTCGGGCGTGATGCCGCTGGTCCAGAAGCGCCAGGCGAGGAAGGCAAGATAGGCGACGCCGGCCCATTTGATGGCGAGGAAGACCATGCCGAAGGTCTGGGCGACGAAAGCAAGCCCGAGCACCACGGCGGTGAGATAGGTGAGGTCGCCGAGCATCAGGCCGAACGACATGGCGAGCGACGAACGGAAGCCGGAGCCGAGCGCGCGGGCGACAAGCGCCGTGACGCCCGGGCCGGGAATGGCGGCGGCGACGCCGAGGGCGGCGCTGTAAGCGAGGAATCCGGTGAGTGTCATGGTTCTGGCCTGGCGTATAGTCCTGCGGGGACCGCTGTCGAGAGCCGGGCTTTTATCATGATGCCAGTTCGACGGTAATTCCCTCACAATGAGATTCGTTGCGCCAGTTCGACCGGGAGCTGGTTCCTTTGTGGGACACCGCATGCCTTGGAGATTGGCCGAAACGATCAGTCCTGTCGTCATTCCAGGGCGGAGCAAGGAGCGGAGCGACGCGCGCAGACCCTAGAATGCCGAGGTTGGGGGAGCTACCCGCCATGCGTAATGCGCCAGATCGTGCCGTTGCCGTCCTCGGTGAGGATCAGCGCGCCGTCCCTGGCCACGGCGACGCCGACCGGCCGGCCCCAGACCGCGTCGTCGGAAATGACGAAGCCGGTGGCGAAATCCTCGTATTCGCCGGTCGGCTTGCCGTCCTTGAATCTCAGCCGCACCACCTTGTAGCCGGTGCGGACATTGCGGTTCCACGAGCCGTGCAACGCGACGAAGGCATCGCCCTTGTAGTCAGCCGGGAAATTGCCGCCGTCGTAGAAGGCGATGTTGAGCGGCGCCGAATGCGCCTGCATCAGCACATCCGGAACCGTGACCTTGCCGGCGAGGTCGGGGCGCGCGCCCTTGTGGCGCGGGTCCTCGTTGTCACCGATGTAATACCAGGGCCAGCCGTAGAAGGCGCCGTCCTTCACGGCGGTCGCGTATTCGAAGGGGATGTTGTCGCCAAGCTCGTCGCTCTCGTTGACGACGCACCAGAGCGCGCCCGTCGCCGGCTGCACGGTCATGCCGGAGCAGTTGCGCAGGCCGGTGGCGACGGTCCTGCGGTTGTTGCCGTCGGGATCGAAGGCCAGCACGTCGGCGCGGCCCTGTTCCGGACCCCAGGCCTCGCCCAGCGGCTGCGATTTCGCCCACGCCTCGACACCGCCCTTCGGCTTTGCGCCCATGTCCTCGGCGATGTTGGAGCCCGAGCCGACCGACAGATAGAGCGTCTTGCCGTCGGGCGAGAAGGCGATGTCGCGCGTCCAGTGATGGCTGGCGGGGATCTTTGCGACGATGGTCTCCGGCTTGCCGGACGCCTCGAGGTCGCCGTCGCGATAGGCAAAGCGGACGACGCTGTTGCTGTTGGCGACATAGACCCATTGCGGCTTGTCGCCCGGCGGATAGAAGGCGATGCCGTAGGGCCGGGTCAGGCCCTTGGCGAAGACCGATTTTTGCGCGGGCTTCGCGCCGCCTTCCGCAAGGCGATAGACGCGGATCTGGTTCGCCCGGCTGTCGGCGACGAAGAGGTCGCCGTTCGGCGCCACGCGCACGACGCGCGGACTGTCGATACCGGAAGCGACCAGCTCGGCGGAGAAGCCGGGCGGAAGTTTTGGCTTGGCACCTTCGGGGCGATCGGTGACGCCGCCGCCGTTCGAGGCGGACTCCGTCACATCGGGTTTCGGCAAATCCTCAGGTTTCAGCAGCCGGCGCACGCCCGGGCGGTCGGCCTTCCAATCGCCGAAGGCCTTTTCACCGCTGAGCAGGGCTTGATCGGCCTGCTGCGCAAAGGCGCCGGTGGCAAAGACCAGCGCGAGGCCCGCAAGGCCGGCGATCCGCATCATGGCTGTCCTCCGTCGTCTGCCAGCGCGCCTCAATCGATCAGGCGCCCAGAGCAAGGACATATTGGGCAAACGATCGAAAAGAGAAGCTTGCGCACGCGGATTTGACGGGCCTCGGGCTCAGGCCTCTTCGGCATCCAGATCGTCGTCGAGGCGCTTTTCCAACTCGACGAGGTCAGCCGGCAAGGGCATACCCATTGCGCGCAACTCCCGCAATTTCTCGCGCAGCTGCTCCTGGATCTCGTGCTCGTCCCCGGGCTGGTTCACCATCTCCTCAAGCAGCAGGCTGATCTGGGCCTTGAGCGATTCCAGCGCCATGTTTTTCTCCTTTGCGCCCTCGGGTGTGTCGAGATTCAGGTCAGGCCGACATCACCTGTATACCGATACACCTAGCGCAGCATTCGTGAAATCAGCTGCGCGGTGTAATCGACCATCGGCACGATGCGGGCGTAGTTCAGGCGGGTCGGGCCGATGACGCCAAGCGCGCCGATAACGCGGGCGTCCTTGTCGCGATAGGGCGCAACGACCAGCGACGAGCCGGACAGCGAAAACAGCTTGTTCTCCGAGCCGATGAAGATGCGCACGCCAGGTCCTTCCTCGGCGAGGTCGAGCAGCTGCAGCAGCCCGTCCTGCGTCTCCAGATCCTCGAACAGATGACGCAGGAGCTCGAGATCGGCCTGGGCGGTGACGTTTTCGAGGAGGTTGGCGCGGCCGCGCACGATGAGGCGCGCCGGCAGGCCGCTTTCGGCGCCGGCCCAGACCGCCAGCCCCTTCTCGACCAGATCCTGCGACAGCGTGTCGAGCGCCGTTCTGGTCTCGTCCTTGATGCGGGCGATCTCGACGCGCGCCTCGGCAAGCGTGCGGCCCCTGATATGGGCGTTGAGGAAGTTCGAGGCCTCGTGCAGCTGCGAGACGGTGATGCCAGCCGGCAGGTCGACAACGCGGTTCTCGACATCGCCGTTCTGCGACACCAGCACGGCAAGCGCCTTGGTGGGCTCGAGCTGGATGAATTCGATGTGCTTCAGCGCCACCTCGTTCTTGGAGGCGAGCACGAGGCCGGCGCCACGCGACATGCCGGACAGCATCTGGCTGGCCTCGGTCAGCATATGCTCCAGCGTCGCGCCAGAGCCGGAGGCGCGCACCTGCGCCTCGATGACGCGGCGCTCGTCGTCGGAAAGGTCGCCGAGCTCCATGAAGGCGTCGACGAAAAAGCGCAGGCCGGTCTGGGTCGGCAGCCGCCCGGCGGAAATATGCGGCGCATAGATCAGCCCCAGATGCTCGAGATCGCTCATCACGTTGCGGATGGTGGCGGGCGACAGCGAGGAGGGCAGGATGCGCGACAGGCTGCGCGAGCCGACCGGCTCGCCGTCGCGCAGGTAGGAATCGACAATCCGCCGGAAGATATCGCGCGAGCGCATGTCGAGTGATTGAAGTACCGGCGACTGCGACGTCGGATCGACTGGTTTGTTCATTCCGGCGAGAAACCTCCTTCCGAAAGATATAGACTTAAGCCACAGCGGCGCAACCCGGTGCCGCGTTTGCGGTCACGGCGCCGCGTTTGCGGTCGCCCGGCCCGTTTTCCTGCGCGGCGTCCTTTTCCTTTGCGACTTGCCCCGCATGCGTCTACAAGCCGGCCACGATTCCGCAAAACGACAAGAAAGAAGGCCGAATGCGCCCCTCCAAACGCCAAGCCGACGAAATGCGCGCCATCTCCTTCGAGCGTGGCGTCTCCAAGCATGCCGAAGGCTCATGCCTGGTGAAATTCGGCGACACGCATGTCTTGTGCACCGCGAGCCTGGAGGAAAAAGTGCCGTCCTGGATGCGCAATTCCGGCAAGGGCTGGGTGACGGCCGAATATGGCATGCTGCCGCGCTCGACCGGCGAGCGCATGCGGCGCGAGGCCTCCGCCGGCAAGCAGGGCGGCCGCACGCTGGAGATCCAGCGGCTGATCGGCCGTTCGCTGCGCGCCGTGGTCGACCTGCAGGCGCTGGGCGAGCAGCAGATCACCGTCGACTGCGACGTCATCCAGGCCGACGGCGGCACGCGCACCGCCTCGATCACCGGCGGCTGGGTGGCGCTCTATGATTGCCTGCGCTGGATGGAAGCGCGCCAGATGGTGAGCGTTTCCAAGGTGCTGAAGGACCATGTCGCGGCGATTTCCTGCGGCATCCATGACGGCCAGCCGGTCATCGATCTCGATTACCTCGAGGATTCCTCGGCCGGCACCGACGCCAATTTCGTCATGACGGGCAAGGGCGGCATCGTCGAGATCCAGGGTACGGCGGAAGGCGAGCCCTTTTCCGAGGAGCAGTTCGCGGCGCTGATGGGGCTGGCGAAGAAGGGGATCCAGCGGTTGGTGAGCTTGCAGCAGATGGCGGTGGCCTGACGTTGAATGCGATGAGGTCGGCGATCCTTCACACCCCCCTCTGGCCTGCCGGCCATCTCCCCCGCAAGGGGGGAGATCAGGTGTTGTCTCGGCCTTCGCCAATCTCCAGCGCTGAAAGGTTTGCGGCGGCGCCGAAGCTGCTGATCTCCCCCCTTGCGGGGGAGATGGCCGGCAGGCCAGAGGGAGGTGCCTCGTGACTCCCTCGGCGATCTTGGAATCAGCGCTTTACGTCACAGACTTGCACGCCGCCGAAGCCTTCTACCGCGACATCATCGGCCTCGAAGCGTTGGGCAAGGTCGATGGGCGCCACGTCTTTTTCCGCTGCGGCAACGGCGTATTGCTTCTCTTCAACGCGAAGGCGACGAAAATCCCACCGGCGTCCGACGCCGGGCTGAAGGTGCCGCCGCACGGCACGGCCGGCGAGGGCCACCTCTGCTTCGCCGCGACCGCCGATGAGATCGCCGCATGGCGCAGGCATCTCGCGGCCAGGAACATCGCTATCGAAAGCGATTTCGAGTGGCCGCAGGGCGGGCATTCGATCTATATCCGCGACCCGTCGGGCAATTCGATCGAGTTCGCCGAGCCAAGGATCTGGGGTTTTTGATGCATTCCCTGAATGGACAGAAGATCGTCGTCGCCAGCCACAATGAAGGCAAGCTGCGCGAATTCGCCGACCTGATGGCGCCGTTCGGCTTCGAGGCGAAATCGGCCAAGGAATACGGCCTGCCCGAGCCGGACGAGACCGGCACCACCTTCGAGGAGAACGCCTATATCAAGGCATACGCAGCCGCCAAGGCCACCGGCCTGCCGGCGCTGTCGGACGATTCAGGCCTGTGCGTCGACGCGCTCGACGGCGCGCCCGGCGTCTATACCGCCAACTGGGCCGAGAAGCCCGATGGCAGCAGGGATTTCGGCATGGCCATGCAAAAGACGGAAACGGCGCTGCAGGAAGTCGGCGCGACCGAGCCCGTCCAGCGCACCGGCCGCTTCGTCGCCGTCATCTGCCTGGCATTTCCGGACGGCGAAGCAGAATATTATCGCGGCGAAGCGGAAGGCACGCTGGTGTGGCCGCCGCGCGGCACGCTCGGCTTCGGCTACGATCCGGTGTTCCTGCCCAACGGTTTCGACAAGACTTTCGGCGAGATGAGCGCGGAAGAAAAGCATGGCTGGAAGCCCGGCCAGGCCACGGCGCTTTCGCACCGCGCCCGCGCCTTCCAGAAATTCGCGCAAGCACGCCTGGATCTGGCACGCCTGGATCTGGCACGCCTGGATTTGGCACGCCTGGATCTGGCGCGACCAGGATCGGCATGAGCGCGGTCACCATACCGCTCGACCGCAGCCCCGGCTTCGGCGTCTACATCCACTGGCCGTTCTGCGCGGCCAAGTGCCCTTATTGCGACTTCAACAGCCATGTCCGCCACCAGCCGGTCGACCAGGAGCGTTTTGCCCGCGCCTTCGAGACGGAGCTTGCGACCATGCGCGACCGCACCGGACCGCGCGAGGTGACCAGCATCTTCCTCGGCGGCGGCACGCCGTCGCTGATGAAGCCGGAAACCGTCGCGGCGGTGCTGGAGGCGGTGGCCAGGAACTGGACGGTGCCAGCCGGCATCGAGGTGACGCTGGAGGCCAACCCGTCCTCGGTCGAGGCCGAGCGTTTCCGCGGCTACCGCGCCGCCGGTGTCAACCGCGTCTCGCTCGGCGTGCAGGCGCTGAACGACAAGGATCTGCGCTTCCTCGGCCGGCTGCACAATGTCGAGGAGGCGCTGCACGCCATCGGCTTGGCGCGCGAGATCTTTCCGCGTCTGTCCTTCGACCTGATCTACGCGCGGCCCGGCCAGACGCCGGAGGCGTGGGAGGCGGAGCTGGAGCAGGCGATCGGCTATGCCGTCGATCATCTTTCGCTCTATCAGCTGACCATCGAGGAGGGCACGCCCTTCCACGCGCTTTACGCGGCGCGGAAATTCACGCTGCCCGACAACGATCACGCCGCCGACCTCTACGCGCTGACGCAGGAGGTGACGGCGGCGCATGGCCTGCCGGCCTACGAGATTTCCAACCACGCCCAACCCGGCGCCGAGAGCCGGCATAACCTCACCTACTGGCGCTACGGCGAATATGTCGGCGTCGGGCCGGGCGCGCATGGCCGCTTCGTCGAGAACGGCCGCCGCACGGTGACGATAGCGGAAAGAATGCCGGAGACCTGGGCCAATCTGGTCGAGGCCAGAGGGCACGGCGTCACCGGCGGCGAGATTTTGACGCGTTCCGAAGAGGCGGACGAGTTCCTGCTGATGGGCCTAAGGCTCGCCGAAGGCATCGACCTGCAGCGATACGAGGCGCTCGCCGGGCGCGGTCTTTCGAGCGCGCGGCTCTCGGTGCTGCAGGAGGAGGGACTGGTGGCGCCGGTCGGCAACGCTCGCCTGCGCGCCACGACCGCCGGCATGATCGTGCTGGATGCGGTGGTGGCGGATCTGGCACGGTAGCTTCTTGAAGAAAATCCTCTTCGTCTGCAGCCAGAATCGGCTGCGCAGCCCGACTGCCGAGCAGGTGTTTTCCAAACGCCGCGACATCGAGGTCGAATCGGCCGGCACCAATCACGACACCGACAATCCGTTGACGCATGAGCTGGTCGCCTGGGCGGACATCATCTTCGTCATGGAAAAGGCACATCGCGCCAAGCTGCAGAAGAGATTCCGGTCGAGCCTGAAGGGCGCCAGGGTGATCTGCCTCGACATTCCGGACGATTATGAATTCATGGACCCGCAACTGGTACGGCTGCTCGAAGTGAGGGCCGGCAGATATCTCTGAGATGTGGCGCTCCGCGTGGCGTTCGTCATTCTCGGGCTTGACCCGAGAATCCATTCCGTGACCTTTATCGCAGCGCGCAAGGGTGCAGAATTCTGAACCCGCTGCAACGCCTCGATGTAACGGAATGGATTCCAGGGTCTGCGCGCGTCGCTTCGCTCCTTGCTTCGCCCTGGAATGACGAAGTGGGGCCGCTCGCGGCCAATGACGATGGACGCGACGCCTTAAGCGTCGTGCTTCTGGCGGTGCTTGCCGCGGTGCTTCTCGCCATGCGCCTCGCCGTGACGGACAGGCTTCTGGTCGGCCTTGTCGCGGCGCGCGCCGGACTCGGCGGCGATGGGGTGTGGAGGGATGCCCTCGCGGGCGGTCTTGCTTTCAAGTCGGCTGATAAAAATATCGAAGCGATTGGGCATCGTTCGGTCCTGCCTCCTCCCGGGGGAATCAGGGGTTAAATTCGCCGATGTGGGTTTCGTTCCGCACTGTGGCAAAGGCAAGGCGATTTCGTTGCGTCGACCTCACGTTTTGCAACGGGGCGTCAGCCATGCCAAACAGACTTGGTTCTTTCGCAATTCCGGACGGAAAACCGCGACGCACTTTTCCTGGAATTGCTCGGAATGAGGGGCATTCGGTGACCGGCGACAAACGCAGCTATCTGATCGGGCAAAGCGAGATCGCGGCGCGGCCGCTTCAGCCTGCGCTCTATCTGGTGGCGACGCCGATCGGCAACCTGGCCGACATCACGCTGCGCGCGCTGGAGACGCTGGCCAGCGCCGACATCGTCGCCTGCGAGGACACGCGCGTCTCGCGCGTGCTGCTCGAACGCTACGGCATACGCCGCCGCACCACCGCCTATCACGAGCACAATGCCGCCGAGGCCGGGCCAAAGCTGATCGAGGCGCTGGCGGCCGGGCAGAGTGTGGCGCTGATCTCCGACGCCGGCACGCCGCTGGTCTCCGATCCGGGCTACCGGCTGGTCGGCGAAGCGCTGGAACAAGGTATTCGTGTGGTGCCGATCCCCGGGCCTTCGGCGGCGCTCGCGGCCCTGACCGCTTCCGGCCTGCCGTCCGACGCCTTCCTGTTCGCCGGGTTCCTGCCGGTGAAGACCGGGCAGCGGCTGACCAAGCTCGAAACGTTCAAGGCGGTGCCGGCGACGCTGATCTTCTTCGAATCGCCGCGCCGGCTGGCGGAGACGCTTGGCGCCATGGTGGAGGCGCTCGGCGGCGACCGCAAAGCCGCCATCGGCCGCGAGCTGACCAAAACGTTCGAGGAGATGCGCACCGGCACGCTTGCCGGGCTGGCCGACCATTATGCCGCAGCCGACACGCCGAAGGGCGAGATCGTCGTCTGCGTCGGCCCGCCGGAGGCGGCGGTGGATCAGCCGGCCGACATCGACCGGCTCCTGCTCTCGCTTGCCGCCGAAATGCCGGCCTCGAAGGCCGCGGCCGAAGCGGCGAAAATGACCGGCGGGCAGAAGCAGGCGCTCTACCGGCGGCTGCTGGAACTCCGGGAAGGCGATGGTGGCTGAGCGCACGGCCGGTCATCGCCGAAAAGCCTATCGGCGCGGGCATCGCGGCGAATGGCTGGCGGCGCTGGCGCTGATGCTGAAAGGCTACCGCATCCTTGCCCGCCGCCACCGCACCAGGCTCGGCGAGATCGACCTGATCGCCAGGCGCGGCGACCTCGTGCTGTTCGTCGAGGTCAAGGCGCGCCGCACGCTGATCGAGGCGATGGAAGCAATCGGCCATGAATCGGAGCGGCGGATCGAGGGCGCTGCCGATCTTTGGCTGTCGCGCCAACCGGATTACGGAAAGCTTTCGATGCGTTTCGACATGGTGGCGGTGCTGCCCTGGCGCTGGCCGGTGCATGTCGAGAACGCGTTTTATGGGAGGAATTGATCCCCTTCGTTCGTCATCCTAGGGTGGAGCAGTCGCGAAGCGACGTCGCGGAAACCCTAGGATCCATGCCGTGACCTAGACGCGCTGCCACCGTGCAGAATCTGGATCAAAGAGCGTCGCGTCTAACGAAAGCTGTTCGCGACCGCCGCGTTCTACGGTCCGCGTCACGGCATGGATCCTCGGGTCTGCGCGCGTCGCTTCGCTCCTTGCTCCGCCCGTGGATGACGAAGGCGTTTGGTGCGCCGCCTTAGTGTAATCATCCCCAGACCATCAGGGCCACCAGGCCGAGCCCGCCCACCACAAGCCGCCACCAGCCGAACAGCGAATAGCCGTTGCGCGAGACGTAGTCGAGCAGGAAGCGCACCACGATCAGCGCGGTGACGAAGGCGGCGATGAAGCCGACGGCGATGATCGGCAGGTCGGCCGAGGTCAGCACATTGCGGTTCTTGAAAAGGTCGAAGGCGAAGGCGCCGACCATGGTGGGCATGGCGAGGAAGAAGGAGAATTCGGCCGCCGCCCGCTTGTCGACGCCCATCAGCAGCGCGCCGACGATGGTCGAGCCGGAGCGCGAGGTGCCGGGGATCAGCGACAGGCACTGGAACAGGCCGATCTTCAGATAAAGGCTGGTCGGAAAGAGCTCGACGTCGTGATGGACCGGCTTGAAGTTGATGCGGTCGACGACGAGCAGCACGACGCCGCCGATGATCAGCATGATGCAGATCAGCTGCGGCGATTCGAACAATATGGTCTTGATGAAATCATGCGCCAGCGCGCCGATGACCGCCGCCGGCAGGAAGGCGATCAGGATGCCGATGACGAAATGCCGGGTCTGCGGATCGCTGGGCAGTTTGATCAGCATCTGCCAGAGCTTGCTGAAATAGACGCTGAGGATCGCCAGGATCGCGCCGAGCTGGATCAGGATCTCGAAGGCCTTGCCGGTGGAATGGAAGCCGAGGAAATGGCCGGCAAGCAGGATGTGGCCGGTCGACGACACCGGAATGAACTCGGTCAGGCCCTCCAAAAGCCCGAGCAGCAGCGCTTCGACGATGGTCTGGCTTTCCATGGCAACCTCTGATCTCGGATGACGGCTAGAGCACGACGCCTAAAAGTGTGAAGCGGTTTTCGGACGACATCATGCTCCAAGGGAAGGGCTTGCTTGTCATGGGGCGGAAGTGTCCCTATAGGTCGCAACACCCATGACAGCCCCAGGAATCGGGCGGCCAAGACTTACCGGCGCGGTCGGCCAATTGCCAGTGCGCCTTTTCATCGCGGAACCATGCTGACGCTTTTCCATCATCCCATGTTCGCCACCTGCCGCTTCGCGCGCCTCGCCTTCGGCGAGTATGGCGAGGAACTGGCGCTGATCGAGGAAAAGCCGTGGACGCGGCGCAAGGAGTTTTTGGCGCTGAACCCGGCCGGCACGCTGCCGATCCTGCTTGCCGAAGGCGACGTGCCGATCGTCGGCGCCATGGTGATAGCCGAATATCTCGACGAGACGCGAGGGGTACTGAAGCGCGACAAGCGGCTGTTCGCCGAGGACCCGATGCAGCGCGCCGAGATCCGCCGGCTGACCGATTGGTATCTGAGCAAGGCCGAAAGCGAAGTGACGCGGCATCTGGTGCGCGAGCGGGTGCTGAAGCCGGTCATGCCGGAGACCGCCGGCGGCGGCTCGCCGGACTCGGCGGCGATCCGCGCCGCGCGCGCCAACATCCGCCAGCACATGAAATACACCAACTGGCTGGCCGGCACGCGCCATTGGCTGGCCGGCAACAAGGTGACCTATGCCGACCTCGCGGCGGCGGCGACGCTTTCGGTGCTCGATTATCTCGGCGAGATCGACTGGCGCGAGCATGCCGCCGCGCGCGAATGGTACACGCGGGTGAAATCGCGGCCGTCGTTCCGGCCGCTGCTTTCCGACCGGGTGCGCGGCCTGTCGCCGGTGTCGCATTATGCGGACCTCGATTTCTGAGAACCTGCGCGCGCTGATCGACGCCGAGGCGCGCCGCGCCGGCTTCGAGGCAGTCGCCGTGACCCGGCCGGACGCGATCCCGCTGGCGCCGGCGAGACTCGCCGAATTCGTATCCGACGGTTTCCACGGCTCCATGGAGTGGATCGCCGAGACGGTTCAGCGGCGGGCCGAACCCTCGACGCTGTGGCCGGAGGTCCGCTCGATCATCGTGCTGGCGATGAATTACGGTCCGGACCGCGATCCGCGCGATCTCCTCGCGAAGACCGACCGCGGCGCGATCTCGGTCTATGCGCAAAACCGGGACTATCACGACGTGATGAAGGGCCGGCTGAAGGAGATCGCCGGCAAGATCGTCGCGCGCGCCGGCGGCGACGTAAAAGTGTTCGTCGATACCGCGCCTGTCATGGAAAAACCGCTGGCGGAAGCCGCCGGGCTCGGCTGGCAGGGCAAGCACACCAATCTGGTCAGCCGCGCGCATGGCTCGTGGCTGTTCCTCGGCACCATCTTCACCACCGCAGAGCTTGAACCGGACCAGGCCGAGATCGACCATTGCGGCTCCTGCCGCGCCTGCCTCGACGCCTGCCCGACCGACGCGTTCCCGGCGCCTTACCGGCTCGATGCGCGGCGCTGCATCTCCTACCTGACCATCGAGAACAAGGGGCCGATCCCGCGTGAATTCCGCGACAAGATCGGCAACCGCATCTATGGCTGCGACGACTGCCTGGCCGCCTGTCCATGGAACAAATTCGCCAGCGCCGCTTCGGAGGCCAAGCTTGCCGCGCGCGCCGATCTGCGCGAGCCGAAGCTGTCGGAACTGTTGCTTCTCGACGACGCGGGCTTCCGGTCATTCTTCTCGGGCTCGCCCATCAAGCGCATCGGCCGCGACCGTTTCATCCGCAACGTGCTGACCGCCGCCGGCAATTCGGGTGATGCATCGCTAACGCCCATTGTTCGCCGCCTGCTCGACGACGCCTCGCCGCTGGTGCGGGGTGCGGCAATCTGGGCCCTGTCGCGATTGCTGTCCGATCGCGAATTTGGCGACCTCGCCGCCACCGCATCGAAGACCGAAACGGATGCGACGGTGCGCGAGGAATGGCTGGCGGCGCCGGCGAATCCAGCGAAGGCCGATTGAAGGGGGTTCATCGATGAGCGAAAGACGCTTCTTCATCTTCGGCGCCGGCTATTCGGCCAAGGCTTTCGCGCTGGCCAACGCGCACCGCGCGCCGGTCCTTGGTACGACCCGGGCGCCGGAAAAGTTCGAGGCGCTGCGGTCGGCCGGCATCGAGCCGCTGCGCTTCGACGGCGCGCTGTCGCCCGAGCTCAGCGATGCGCTTGCACAGACCACGCATCTCATCGTCTCGGTCGGCCCCGACGACGCCGGCGACCCGGTGCTCAACGCCACCGGCGAGACGATCCGAGCAAAGATGCCGGCGCTCGAATGGATCGGCTATCTCTCGACCGTCGGCGTCTATGGCGACCATGGCGGCGCCTGGGTCGACGAGACCAGCGCTTGCCGGCCGGTGTCGAGGCGCTCGGTGATGCGGGTGGCGGCCGAACAGAAATGGCTGACGCTTGGCCGGGAGATCGGCAAACCGGTGGCGATCCTGCGGCTTTCCGGCATCTACGGACCGGGCCGCAACGCGCTGGCGAATCTCGAGGACGGCACGGCGCGGCGGCTGGTCAAGCCGGACCAGGTGTTCAACCGCATCCATTGCGACGACATCGCCGGCGCGCTTTGGCTTCTGGCTGAAAACAATCTCGGCGGCATCTTCAACGTCACCGATGACGAGCCGGCGCCGCCGCAGGATGTCGTCGCCTATGCCGCCAGGCTGATGGGCGTCACGCCGCCGCCGGAAATCCCCTTCGAGACCGCCCAACTTTCGCCCATGGCGCGGTCTTTCTATGGCGAGAACAAGCGCGTCGCGAATCAGGCGATCAAGGCGGCTGGCTATCGCTTCCGGTTTCCGAACTATCGGGTGGCGCTGGAGCGGATGTGGGCCGAGGGCAACTGGCGGGACGGAGCGCCGCGCAGCCCGATCAGAGCATGATCCCGAAAAGTGGGAACCGGTTTTCGCAAAAGATCATGCTCCAACAAGAGTTAGATCAGGATGACGATTCGACGAACGTCATCCTGATTGTGAGGATGCCGAAAGTGTGAAACGGGTTTTCGGACGACATCATCGTTCTTTGATTCAGAGCCGCATGATCGATGCGGGACGCGCGACGTGGTACGATTCGTTCCTGATCGGGTTCGCCTGACCGGGTGGCAAATCGATAGACTGGAGAGGGACCCAGCCTGATGAATTTGCGATCGCTGCCTGACCGCAAGCCGTTCCTGACCGCGGCGCTGGCGCTGGTGACGCTGGCCGCGCTGGCGGCTGCCGCCATTTCAGCCGAACCCCGCGCGAAGGACCTGTTCGGCGCCCGGAAACTGCCGGCCGTGGCACCCGCGCAATCCTTCGGCTTCTACTCCAAGGGCTGCTTCACCGGCGGCGTGGCGCTGCCGATGGACGGGCCGACCTGGGAAGTGATGCGCCCGTCGCGCAACCGCCGCTGGGGCCATCCGGCGATGATCGCGCTGATCGAGAAGCTTTCGCGCGACGCGGTAGCCGATGGCTGGCCGGGGCTTTTGGTCGGCGACGTCTCGCGACCGCGCGGCGGACCGATGATGACCGGCCATGCCTCGCACCAGATCGGTCTCGACGCCGACATATGGCTGACGCCGATGCCAAGGCGGCCGCTGACCATGGCGCAGCGCGAATCGATGAGCGCGACGCTGATGGTCGACGACAAGACGCATCTGGTGAAGGACGCGCTGTGGACGCCGGCGCATACGCGGCTTTTGAAGCGCGCGGCGAGCTATCCGGAGGTCGAGCGCATCCTGGTCAATCCCGGCATCAAGAAGAAGCTCTGCGACACCGTCACCGGCGACCGCTCCTGGCTGCGCAAGATCCGGCCATTCTGGGGCCATGACTATCATTTCCACATGCGCATCGGCTGCCAGCCGGGCTCGCCTTTCTGCAAGGCGCAGGAGACGACGCTGGAGGACGATGGCTGCGGCAAGCCGCTGGCCTGGTGGTTCACCGAGGAGCCGTGGCGGCCGAACAAAAACCCGGACGCGCCCAAGGCGCGCGACGTGATGACGATGGCCAATCTGCCGAAGCAATGCCAGGACGTGGTCAATGCGCCGGACGCGCCTTCGCTGGAGGCGGTGACCTATCATGGCGTCGGCGCAGCGGTCGCCGTGGCCGAGCCGCAGCCGACCGAGCCGGCGGAGATGATCTCCAGCGGCAACGCCTCGGTTCCGTCGGCGGCAAGCGCCTTCGCGCCGACGCCCAAGATCGGCATCCCGTTGCCGCGCCCACGGCCGGGGAACTAGTGGCACTGCACAGGGATTTTGACCGGTCGGCTCTGTTTGCGTTGGCAGGTGGCATGCGTTGGAGATTGGCCGAAACGCCCTTCGCGATCGTCATTCTAGGGCGGAGCAGGAGCGAAGCTCCGTCGCGAAGACCATAGAATGACGACGTTGGGGTGGCTTCAACCAGTCCCCGGCGTTTGCGCTGATTTCACGGACATGAACGGAAAATCCTGCACCAAGACAAACGGCAACCTTTCAAAATCCCTGTGTCGGGGAACTAGCGCGTTTCACCGTTCACGGAAGCGGCGAAACGCCCTATCTCTTTGCTTTGACGCAATTCCGGACGGAAGGTTACGGCGAAGGCGCCGAGCTTAACCACTCACACTTTTCTTGGAATTGCTCCAAGCGCAAGCGGGCTTCCCCTTTGCGGGCTCATGCGCTAGTCAATCGATTGAAATGGGCGATGGAAACGGCACAGCGGCGCCGCAACGAGGACGATCAAGAGCATGGCAGGCGAGAACGAGACAGGGCTGCGGTTTCCGGTCCTGATCGGCGATATTGGCGGCACCAATGCGCGCTTCTCGATCGTGCTCGACGCCAATTCGGAAGCGACCGAGCCGCAGATCGTCCAGACCGCCAATTTCAAGACCATCGACGAGGCGATCCAGGCGGCGGTGCTCGACCGCTCGTCCATCCAGCCGAACTCGGCGGTGCTGGCGATCGCCGGGCCGGTCGACGGCGACGAGATCCCGCTCACCAACTGCCCCTGGGTGGTGAAGCCCCGGCAGATGTTCGCCAATCTGGGCCTGAGCGAGGTCGTCGTGCTCAACGATTTCGAGGCGCAGGCGCTGGCCGTGGTGGCGCTCGGCGAAGAGCATATGGAAAAGATCGGCGGCGGCACGCCGGAACCCAATGCGAGCCGGGTCGTGCTTGGCCCCGGCACCGGCCTTGGCGTCGCCGGGCTGATCCATGCGCTCAACCACTGGATCCCGGTGCCGGGCGAGGGCGGGCATATGGATATCGGCCCGCGCACGCCGCGCGACTTCGAGGTGTTCCCGCATATCGACAAGCTCGAAGGCCGCATCTCCGGCGAGCAGATCCTGTGCGGACGCGGGCTGGTCAACGTCTATCGCGCCGTCGCCAGGACGGACGGCAAGCCGACGCCTTTCACGACGCCGGCCGAGGTCACGGCGGCCGCGCTCGCCAAATCCGATCCGGTGGCCGAGGAGGCGCTGGCGCTGTTCGTCACCTGCCTCGGCCGCACCGCGGGGGATCTCGCGCTGGTGTTCATGGGCCGCGGCGGCGTGTTCCTGACCGGCGGCATCGCGCAGAAGATCGTGCCGGCGCTGAAAGCCGGCAATTTCCGCGCCGCCTTCGAGGACAAGGCGCCGCACAGCGCGCTGATGCGCGAAATGCCGGTCTATGTGATCACCCATCCGCTGGCGGCGCTGCTCGGGCTCGCCGCCTATGCCAGGACGCCTTCGCTGTTCGGCGTGCAGACGGCGGGCCGGCACTGGCGGGCTTGATCGCGCCAGCGTTAGGGCTGGCGATCGGCCGGCGCGACGAAGTTTCGCCATAGGCAAGCCGTAGCCGGGGCGCTAAGAGGATGCGGAAATGCGGCCCATCCGACACGCGGAAAACCACGAAGCGCCCTGATTTGACTGTTCAAACTTCCCTCAAACTGAAAGTCCAGCCCACCGAGGTCAGCGCGGTGCTGCGCCGCATCCTGGCCGAAAACGGCAAGGAATATCGCTGGACCTATGTCGTCGCCGTCGCCTGCCTGCTGATCGTTTCCGGCACCACCGCCTTCACGGCGTGGATCATGGCCCCGATGATCAACCAGATCTTCTACGAACGGCGCAGCGACATGATCGTCTGGATCTGCGCCGGTTTCATGGGCGCCTCCCTGCTGCGCGGCTTCGCCGGCTATGGCCAGGCAGTGGCGCTGGCGACGATCGGCAACAATCTGGTCGCCCGCTATCAGAAGCGCAGCTTCGACCATCTGATGAAGCTCGGCGTCAACTTCTTCAACGAGACCCGTTCCGGCCGGCTGGCGGCACAGGTCAACGAGAATGTCGGCGGCATCCGAGACCTGCTGTCGCTGACGCTAACCTCCATCAGCCGCGACGCGGTCTCGCTCGTCGCCCTTCTCGGCGTGATGATCTACCAGGATCCGGTGCTGTCGCTCAGCTCGCTGCTGATCGGGCCGCCGTTGATCTGGGCCGTCGTCTACATCACCCGCCGCCTGCGCAAGATCAACCGGGAATCCGTGCTGATCAACTCGCGGCTGAACGGATCGGTGCAGGAGGCCACCCAAGGCATCGCCATCGTCAAGGCCTTCACCCTGGAGGACGAGCTGGCGCGCCGCATCGGCATCATGGCCGACACGGCCGAGCAGCGTAACAACAAGATCGCCCGCGTCGCGGAGCGGCTGTCGCCGATTTCCGAAATCCTGGGCGGCCTCGCCATTACCGCCGTGCTTGCCTATTCCGGCTATCGGGCGCTGGTGCTCGGACAGCCGCCGGGCGCCGTGTTTTCCTTCATCACCGCGCTGATCCTGGCCTATGACCCGGCAAGACGCCTGGCCCGGACACAGGTCGGCATGGAACGTGCCCTGGTCAACGCGCGCATGATCTACGAACTGCTCGACCTCGAGCCGAAGCAGGGTGACGCGCCGGACGCGGTCGAGGCGAAGGTCACTACCGGCGAGGTGCGCTTCAACCATGTGACATTCGGCTACAACGCCGACATGCCGGTGCTCAGGGATTTGAGCTTTACCGCCGCCGCCGGCAAGGTGACGGCCGTCGTCGGCGCATCGGGCGCCGGCAAGTCGACGATGGTGGCGCTGCTGCAGCGCTTCTACGACGTCGACGAGGGCTCGATCGAGGTCGACGGCCAGGATATTGCCAAGGTGACCAAGCATTCGCTGCGCCAATCGATCGCCTATGTGGCGCAGGCGCCTTATCTCTTCGAAGGCACGATCCGCGATAACATCCGCTACGGCCGGCTCTCGGCCACCGACGCCGAGATCGAGCAGGCGGCGAAACAAGCGGCGGCCGACGAGTTCATCCGCCAGCAGCCGGAAGGCTACGACACGCCGGTCGGCGAAGGCGGCTCGACCCTTTCCGGCGGCCAGCGCCAGCGCGTGTCGATCGCGCGCGCGATCGTTCGCCAGGCGCCGATCCTCTTGCTCGACGAGGCGACCTCGGCGCTCGACAACGAGGCGGAGGCGCGCGTGCAGGAAGCGCTGACCCATGTCATGGAGGGGCGCACGACGATCGTGATCGCGCACCGGTTGTCGACCGTGGTCAATGCCGACCACATCATCGTGCTGGAAGAGGGGCGGCTGGTCGAGGAAGGCACGCATGCGACGCTGATGGCCGACCCGCACAGCATCTATGCCCGTTTCCACCGGATCCAGGGCAAGAAGGGGCTGGGGCTTGTCGACGACGTCAAGGCAAGCCAGACTTCGGGCCAAACTCCGGCGCCGCGCAGCCGCGCCAAGAAGACCGTCAGGAGAAGCGCATGAGCGAAGCCGGCGATATGGGCCTGGTTGTGGTGGGCGCCGCCGGCCGCATGGGCCAGACGCTGATCCGCGCCATCCACACCATGCCCGGCGCGCGCGTCGCCGCCGCGATCGAGCGGCCGGACTCGGCGCATCTCGGCAAGGATGCCGGCGAGCTCGCCGGCATCGGCATCATCAACGTGCCGATCGTCGACGATCCGCTGCCGGCCTTCGCCAAGGCCGATGGCGTGCTCGATTTCACGGCTCCAAGCGCGAGCGTCGAATTCGCCGGCTACGCCGCGCAGGCGCGCATCGTCCATGTCATCGGCACCACCGGCTGCTCGGCCGACGACAATGCCAGGATCGCCGCCGCCGCGCGCCATGCCACGATCGTCAAATCCGGCAATATGAGCCTCGGCGTCAATCTTCTGACGGCGCTGGTCGAGCAGGCGGCGAAGGCGCTCGACCCTGACGATTTCGACATCGAGATCCTGGAAATGCACCACCGGCACAAGGTCGACGCGCCGTCCGGCACGGCGCTGCTGCTCGGCGAAGCGGCGGCGAAAGGGCGCGGCATCGATCTTTCCGACAACAGCGTGCGGGTGCGCGACGGCCATACCGGGGTGCGCAAGACGGGCTCGATCGGCTTTGCCACGCTGCGCGGCGGCTCGGTCGTCGGCGACCACAGCGTGATCCTTGCCGGCACCGGCGAGTGCATCACGCTTTCCCACCATGCCGAGGATCGGGCGATCTTCGCCCGCGGCGCGGTGAAAGCCGCGCTTTGGGCCCGCGCGAAGAAGCCGGGGCTTTATTCCATGCGGGACGTGCTCGGCCTGAGCTGATCCCTATCCAAACATTCTATAGGAGCTGACATGTCGGGAACTCTCGTGCTCGTGCGCCACGGCCAGAGCGAATGGAACCTGAAGAACCTGTTCACCGGCTGGCGCGACGTCGGGCTGACCGAGCAGGGCACAGCCGAGGCGCTTGCCGCAGGCGAGAAGCTCAAGGCGCGCGGCCTGAAATTCGACATCGCCTACACCTCTGCCTTGAAGCGGGCGCAGGTGACCTGCCAGCACATCCTCGACATCGTCGGCCAGAGCGACCTGAAGACGATCCGCGACCAGGCGCTCAACGAGCGCGACTATGGCGATCTCTCCGGCCTCAACAAGGACGACGCACGCAAGAAGTGGGGTGAGGAGCAGGTGCATATCTGGCGCCGTTCCTACGATATCGCGCCGCCCGGCGGCGAAAGCCTGAAGGACACCGGCGCGCGTGTGTGGCCCTATTACCTGCACGAAGTGCAGCCGCATGTGCTGCGCGGCGAGACAGTGCTGGTCGCCGCGCACGGCAATTCGCTGCGCGCGCTGATCATGGCGCTGGACGGCAAGTCAGGCGAGGAGATCGTCAAGCTCGAGATCGGCACCGGTGTGCCGATCATCTACAAGCTCAATGCCGATTCCACCGTGGCGAAGAAGGACGTGCTGGAGGGGTGAGGCAAGCCGGCCCAGGCAATGCGGTCTATTTTTGTTTTGTTGCATGTCGATATCCCAAAACCGCTGGGCACTTTGGGCGACATGCAACGAAAAAAGCGCGTTGACACATATCGTTTGCCCGCTTACATCAGCGCCCACCAGCCCAGATGGCGGAATTGGTAGACGCGCACGGTTCAGGTCCGTGTTCCGCAAGGAGTGGAGGTTCGAGTCCTCTTCTGGGCACCATCCTTCGCTCTTCGAGCTTCGGATGGCAGGCCATCCCGGAGTTCCAAGAGCGAAGGGGTCGCCATTCATCCCGACTGCCAACGGGGTGCAAGTCTCAACCTTCGCGATTAGCCGTAAGCTTCCGAACTTCGTCATTCCAGAGGCGGAGCAAGGAGCGAGGCGACGCGCGCAGACCGTGACGTCGAGGCGTTGCAGCGGTTACAGAATTCCGCTCCGTTGCACTATATGACCCGCGTCACGCCATGGATTCTCGGGTCAAGCCCGAGAATGACGACATGTGGCCGTTGGCCCAATCTCCCCTTCCGGCCAGCCCCCCAACAAACCGCTTCAAACCCGCCGCCTCGGGCGCTACGGTCCATCTCATGGCCCCTGTTGTCAGCCCGACCATCGCCGCGCGCCGCGACCAGATGTTTCCCGTGCTCACCGATGCGGATATCGAGCGCATGCGCCGCTTCGGCGACGCGCGCGCCTATGCCGCCGGCGATCATATCGTGACGGCCGGCACGGTTTCGCCCGGGGTGATCCTCATCCTGTCGGGCAAGGTCGACATCACCCAGGCCGGCGGGATCGAGCCGCGCGAGCCGATCATCACCTACGGCCCCGGCAGCTTCGTCGGCGAGCTGGCGCAGTTGTCGAACCGGCCGTCGCTGGTCAACGCCGAGGCGAAGGGACCGGTCGAGGCGGTCGTCATCCCCTCGCAGCGGCTGCGCGACCTGATGGTGCAGGAGGCCAATCTCGGCGAGCGCGTCATGCGGGCGCTGATCCTGCGCCGCGTCGGCCTGCTCGAAAGCGGCGCCAGCGGGCCGGTCGTCATCGGCCCGCCCGGCAATGGCGACGTGCTGCGGCTGCAGGGCTTTTTGCGGCGCAGCGGGCTTCCCCATCGCGCGCTCGATTCCGACACCCGACCCTTGCGCGAAAACGCTGATCGAGCGGTTCCATGTCGACCCGCATCATCTGCCGATCGTGCTCTGCCCCAACGGCAAGCTGATGCACAATCCGGGCGAGACCGAGCTCGCCCGCTGCGTCGGCCTGCTGCGGCCGATCGATGCCGAGAAGGTCTATGACGTGGCGATCGTCGGCGCCGGGCCGGCGGGGCTGGCGGCGGCGGTCTATGCCGCCTCGGAAGGGCTGTCGACCATCGTGCTCGATTGCCGCGCCTTCGGCGGACAGGCGGGCGCCTCGGCCCGCATCGAAAACTATCTCGGCTTCCCGACCGGGATCACCGGCATGGCGCTGATGGCGCGCGCCTATAACCAGGCGCAGAAATTCGGCGTCGAGATGGTGATCCCCGACGAGGCGAAGCTGCTCGACGACGCCAGCGACGGCGCCCGCTACAGTCTTGCCATCGGCGACGGCGAGAGCGTGCGCACGCGCGCCGTCGTGATCGCCAGCGGCGCGCGCTACCGCCGCCTCGATATCGCCAACCTGGCGCAGTTCGAGGGCACTTCGGTGCATTACTGGGCCTCGCCGATCGAGGCCAGGCTTTGCCAAGACCAGGAAGTGGCGCTGGTCGGCGCTGGCAATTCGGCGGGACAGGCGGCCGTCTATCTGGCGAGCCAGGTGCGCAAGGTGACGGTCCTGGCGCGCCGCGACAGGCTCGACGCCACCATGTCGCGCTATCTCGTCGAGCGCATCGCGGCGCAGCCGAACATCGAGGTGCTGACGCAGACCGAGGTCGCGGCGCTGGAGGGCCATGACGGCAATCTCGAAGCGCTGCGCTGGCGCAACCGGGCGAGCGGCGAAGAGACGACGCGCGCCATCCACCACCTCTTCCTGTTCATCGGCGCCGATCCGAACACCGACTGGCTGGCGAATTGCAACGTGGCGCTGGATGCGAAGGGTTTCGTGCGCACCGGACCGGAGACGACACCCGGGCACGGGCTGATGGAGACCAGCCGAAGCGGCGTGTTCGCCATCGGCGACGTGCGCTGCGGCTCGACCAAGCGGGTCGCCGCCGCCGTCGGCGAAGGCGCGCAGGTGGTCGCGGCATTGCATGCCTATCTGGCGCGGAACGGCGAATTGGCGAGGAGAGCGTGATGGATGAATGCCAACATACGAAGGACATCAAAAAGGTCACGCCGAGCGCGCTGGGCTGCGAGGAATGCCTGAAGAGCGGCTCCTGGTGGGTGCATCTGAGGCTCTGCCGGACCTGCGGTCATGTCGGCTGCTGCGACGACTCGCCCAACCGCCACGCGACAAAGCATTTCCATGCCACGCAGCATCCGATCATCGAAGGCTACGACCCGCCGGAAGGCTGGGGCTGGTGCTTCGTCGACGAGGTTTTTGTCGACCTCGAGGGCGATACGACGCCGCAGAATGGGCCGATCCCGAAGTTTGTTTGAGGGTGCGCTTTCAGCGCACCGAACCCGTCACGGTCTGATCGATGGCGTCGGGCACGGATTTGCGATCGTTGCCGGCGAAGATGCCTATGAGGAGCAGACTGAGCACGACCGGCACAAACAGGATGGCGACGCGCGCCTGCACGTAAAAGATGGCGCGCCATTCATTTCGCTTTTCGTCGTTCATCATGCTCGCTCTGTGGTGCCTCCCGGCGAGGGGGCATAGAGAGGAAGCGTTAAACATCTCCTTCCGATTCGGTTAATGCGGGACGATCTGCTGGAATCGCGAAGGGTAGCGCCAACCCCTCTCCGTCTCGGCGCTACGCGCCGAGCCACCTCTCCCCGGCCTTTGGCGGGGGCGAGGAACCCTAGCTTGCGAAGAGTCGCGGCTTCGGCATGCGTTGGAGATTGGCCGAAACGCCCATCGCGATCGTCATCCACGGGCGGAGCGGGAGCGAAGCGGACGCGCGAACCGAGTATCCATTCCGTGACTTTCGAGCGCCGCTGCGGTGCAGACTTCTGCTCCGCTGCAGTCCACGGCTCAGGTCACGGAATGGATTCCAGGGTCTGCGCGACGCCGCTTCGCGGCTGCTCCGCCCTGGAATGACGAGGCTGAGGGCTTCAGCTAATGCCCAGCGTTTGCACCAATTCCTCTGTCGAGAAAACCAACACTCAAACGGCTTTCAGCGCAAACAACCGGCCGCCGGCCGGCACGACGTCGTCGATGCCGGCAAGCCGCAGGCAGTGCCAGGCCATGGCGTGATTGGAGGACGTGACGGGAATGCCGATGCGCCGCTCCAGATCGGCGACCGCCTCGGCGACGCGCAGGCTGGTGCAGGAGATGAAGATCGCTTCGACGCCCGGCACTTGCGCCATGCGTTCGGCCGCCGCCTCGATCGAGGCGAGCGAGATGCGGGCCGCCTCGCGGTCGTCGCGGCGGTCGAAGGTGGCGACGGCCGCGATGTCGAGGCCGCGTCCGGTGAAATAGCGGACGAGGCCCTGGTTGATCTCGGGCGCATAGGGCGTCAGCAGGCCGATGCCCTTGGCTCCCAATGCCATGAAGGCGGCCAGAGCGCCGGTGACCGGCGTGGTGCAGGCGACGCCCGGCCGCGCCTTCCTGATCTCGGCGAAGACGGCTTCCTCGCCGAGCGTCATCGTGGCCGAGGTGCAGCCGAAGCCGACGACGTCGAGCGGGATGCTGGGCAGGATGAGGTCGACGGTGGGCGCGATGCGCGGGCCCATGGCGCGCAGCGTTTCCGGCGTGATGTCGTTGTCGTTGAACAGACGCGCCTCGTAGAAGGCGACGCCCGGAATGCGCACCAGCGCGCGGAATTCATGCTCCAGCGTCTGATCGGTGGCGAGGATCGCCAGCCCGATCGCCGCGCGTGAGGCGAGGCCGCCGTCGATCTCCGATGGCAGCACACCCAGATCGACTGGCATGGGACCGACAGGCCCTGAAGCGGCAAGCGGCGCGGCGGCGAGATCGGCGGACATGGCGTTCCCTTTCTTGTCGGAGCGGGATCGATCCCGCTCTCAGTTCAAAAGTCCATCCATCGAAATGGCCGGCTTGCGGCCGGCGATCAGGTCGGCGGTGATGCGGGCCGAGCCATGCGACATGGTCCAGCCGATATGGCCGTGCCCGGTGTTGAGATAGAGGTTGCGCAGGCGCCGCTGGCCGAATTCGGGCAAATTGTTGGGCGTCATGGGCCGCAAGCCCGCCCACATCTCGGCGCGGTCGTAGTCGGCGCCTTCGGGATAAAGCTCCGCGGTCACGCCTTTCATGAAGGCGAAATCGGCCGGCTTGTGGCTGGTGTCGTAGCCGGCGAACTCGGCGGTGGCGGTGACGCGCAGCCGGTCACCGAAGCGCGACACGGCGACCAGGTTGTGCTCGTCGATGGCGGCGATGGTCGGCGGCGCCGGGCGGTTGCCGACCGGAATGGTCAGCGAATAGCCCTTGATCGGATAGATCGGCAGGCTGATGCCGACGGTCTTGGCGATCAGCGGGCTGTAGGAGCCGAGTGCCAGCACATAGGCGTCGCCTTTGACCGCGCCCTTGTCCGTCATCACCTGCGCGACGCCGTCGCCGGATGCCTCGATGCCGGTGATGGTCGTGCCGGTGCGGATCTCGCCGCCGCGCTCGACCACCTTGGCGGCAAGCGCGCGGGTGAACTTCGCCGGGTCGCCGGTTTCGTCGGTCGGGCAATGGATGCCGCCGGCGATTTTTTCCCTGGCCGAAGCCAGCGACGGATCGATCGCGACGATGGCGTCGCGATCGAGCACCTTGATCAGCTGGCCGTCGGATTCCAGCAGCCGCATATGCTCGACGCCTTTGTCGAGCGCCTGCTGGCTGCGATAGAAATAGAGGATGCCGCGATCGTTGCGGTCGTATTCGATCGCCTCGTCGGCGACGACCTCTTGCAGGACCGATTGCGAATAGACGGCCAGCCGATGCTTGAGCAGCGTGTTGCGCTTGGCCTTTTCCGCCGTGCATTCCATCAGGAACAGCCAGGACCAAGAGTAGAGCCGGGGATCGGCCGAAAGCCTGAAACGCAGCGCCTGGTCCTTCAGCACCAGCGATTTCAACAGGATCATCGGCGCCTTGGGCGACGACCAGACAAAGGAGTGCCCCGGCGCGATCATGCCGGCATTGCCCCAGCTGGTCTCGGCGGCGACCTGCGGCTGACGCTCGAGGATGACGACGTCGTGCCCGTCCTTCTGCAGCTGATAGGCGGTGGTGACGCCGACAACGCCCCCACCCAACACGACCACGCGCATAGCGCCTCCCGGAGATCGCAAAGTGGGCTCACTGTAAGGTGTAAGCTGCAGTCTGCAATGGCACACATACGGAGATGTCGGCGGGACAGCGCCCCTTTCGTGGCAGGGCTTTCGCAAATGGCGATTCGTCATTCTAGGGCGGAGCAAGGGGCGAAGCGACGCGCGCAGACCCTAGAATCCATGCCGTGACATTGGCCGTAGACTGCTGCCGTCCAGAATAGCCGTTGCCGACAGCGCCAGCTAAGATCGCAACATGACAGGCTGCGTTTACATGACCGCGAGCCAGAAGGGCGGCACGATCTATATCGGTGTCACCAACGACCTTGCTCGTCGCATGCCAGAGCACAAGACCGGCCAAGGCTCCAGCTTCACCAGCCGTTACGGTGTGCAGCGTCTGGTCTGGTACGAGGAATATCTCGACATCACCGACGCCATCCAGCGTGAGACATCATTGAAGCGCTGGCCGTGCCAATGGAAGGTTGAATTGATCGAGAAGAGCAATCCTGAATGGTTCGAGTTGTTTCGCGGAATTGGCTGGTGAATGTCCTGAACTGTCGCGGCGCTCAGGCGTCACGGCATGGATTCTAGGGTCTGCGCTCGTCGCTTCGCTCCTTGCTCCGCCCTAGAATGACGAAGGACAGGTCGGCAGGACAGCGGGGGCGCGAAGGATCTCGGCGAAGCCGTTTAGCCAGCCAGCGCCTGCTCCAGGTCCGCGATCAGATCATCGCCGTCCTCGATCCCGCAGGACAGCCGGACCAGCGAATCCGTGATGCCGATCGCGCCGCGCTTTTCCGCCGGGATCGAGCCATGCGTCATCAGCGCCGGGTGCTCGATCAGGCTTTCGACGCCGCCCAGGCTTTCGGCCAACGTGAAGAGCTGCGTGCGTTCGAGGAAGCGTTTGGTGCCGGCCAGGTCGCGGTCGAGGTCGACCGAGATCATGCCGCCGAAGGCGTGCATCTGCTGGACGGCGATGGAATGCTGCGGGTGGCTGGCGAGGCCGGGATAGATGACCCGGCGGACATCTTTTCGCGTTTCCAGCCATTGCGCTATTTTCAGGCCGTTGGCCGAGTGACGCTCCATCCTGAGCGCCAGGGTCTTGATGCCGCGCAGGGCCAGAAAGCTGTCGAACGGGCCGGAGATGGCGCCGATGGCGTTCTGCAGGAATTTCAGCTGGTCGGCGAGATCCTTGTTGTCGCCGACCACCGCCACGCCGCCGACCATGTCGGAATGGCCGTTGAGATATTTCGTCGTCGAATGCACGACGATGTCGATGCCGAGCTCCAGCGGGCGCTGGATATAGGGGCTGCAAAAGGTATTGTCGGCGATGGTGAGCAGCCCCTTGCGCTTCGCCAGCGCCGCCACCGCTTCGAGATCGACGATGCGCAGCAGCGGATTGGTCGGCGTCTCGACCCAGAGGAGCTTGGTGTCCGGGCGGATCGCCGCCTCGACCGCGGCAAGGTCGGTGAAATCGGCGAAGCTCACCTCAAGGCCGGCGGAGCGCTTGCGCACCCGCTCCATCAAGCGGAACGAGCCGCCATAGATGTCGTCGGTGGCGACGATATGGGCGCCGGAATCGAGGAGCTCCAGCACGGTGCCGATCGCGGCCAGGCCGGAGGCGAAGGCGAAGGCCTTGCTGCCGCTTTCGAGGTCGGCGACCGCGCGCTCGAAGGCGAAGCGCGTCGGGTTCTGGCTGCGGGCGTACTCAAAACCCTTGTGCACCCCGGGCGACTGCTGGCCGTAAGTGGAGGTGGCGTAGATCGGCACCATCACCGCGCCGGTCAGCGGATCATGGCTCTGGCCGCCATGAATGGCGCGGGTGGAAAAGGCCAGGCGGTTCTTGCCGGTCGAGGTCATTTTGCGCGGCGCCTCAGATGGTTGATCAGGTCGATACGGGTTATCAGGCCGATGAACTCTTCGCCATCGAAGACAATGGCAACCTCGTTGCGGTCGAAGACCGGCAGCAGCGTGTCGAGCGTCTGGCTGGCCTGCAGCGTGTGCAGGTTGGAGGTCATGGCCGATCGCACCGGGCCGTTGAAGCGGTCCCAGCGACCGTCATAGGGGCCGTCGACCTTGGCTAAAATATCGCTCTCGTCGACGATGCCGACCAGCCTGCCTTCGTCCAGCACCGGCAGCTGCGAGACGTCGGAGCGGCGCATGCGGCCATAGGCGTTGAGCAGGGTTTCTTCCGGGCCAACGGTCACAATGTCGCCGGTGCGCGGCGAGCGCATGACCAGGTCGCGCAAGTCGCCATGCTGTTCCTGGTCGGCAAGGCCCTGCTCGGCCAGCCAGATGTCGTCGAAGACTTTCGACAGGTATTTGTTGCCGCTGTCGCAGACCAAGGTGACGACGCGCTTCGGCACCGTCTGCTCGCGGCAGTAGCGAAGGGCGGCCGACAACAGCGTGCCGGAGGACGAGCCGGCCAGGATGCCTTCACGCGACAACAGATCGCGCACCGCCAGCATGCTCTGCTTGTCGGGAATGGAATAGGCTTTTTTCACCAGCGACAGGTCGGCATTGGGCGGCACGAAATCCTCACCGATGCCTTCGACCGTCCAGCTTCCGGCCTCTTCCATCTTGCCGGTCTTGATCAGCGGCGCCAGCACCGATCCAACCGGATCGGCGAGCACCATCTCGGTCTTCGGCGAGTGTTTCGCAAAATAGCGGCCGAGGCCGGTCAGCGTGCCGCCGGAGCCGACGCCGACGACCACCGCGTCGACATCGCCTTCGAGCTGCGAAAAGATTTCCGGTCCGGTCGTCGTCTCATGCGCCAGCGGATTGGCGGGATTGGCGAACTGGTTGGCATAGAAGGCCCCGGGCAGTTCGGCGGCGATCTTCTCGGCCATGTCCTGGTAATATTCGGGATGGCCCTTGCCGACGTCGGAGCGGGTCATACGCACCTCGGCGCCGAGCGCGCGCAGATGCTGGATTTTTTCACGCGACATCTTGTCGGGCACAACGAGGATGATGCGGTAGCCTTTCGGGATGCCGACCTGGGCCAGGCCGAGGCCGGTGTTGCCGGCGGTGGCCTCGACGATCGTGCCGCCACGCTTCAGCGCGCCCGATTTCTCGGCCGCCGCGATCATCGACAGCGCGATGCGGTCCTTGATCGAGCCGCCGGGATTCTGGCTTTCGAGCTTGATGAACAGCCGGCACTTGCCGGTGTCGAATTTGGTCAGCTCGACGACCGGCGTCTGGCCGATCAGGTCGAGCACCGAGGCGTAAGGCGGACGCAATCTCGAGAGATTGGCGTCCACGCCGCCGGGCGCCGGTTGTCTCTGCTCGCTCATCTCAGATGCTCCATGGAAGCAGTTCGATGCGGGTGTTCGCAATCTCGCGCATCCTTGTTGGATCATGATCTTTTCCAAAAACCGGTTCCCACTTTTTGGGATCATGCTCTAGCCGCCGGAATCCATTCCGGTTTCGCGGATCGCGCGAGGTGTCTTTTCAAGCCCTTTTCGTCTGGAAAGAAGATAGATCGTGCCAATCCGGCGGCGAGTGGGGGAATGGAATTTCACGGGGTGTGCGCTCTATCGCCTCTCCTGTTGAACTTGGCGGGACAGCGCCCCCCTCTGTCCTGCCGGACATCTCCCCCACTTGGGGGGAGATCAGCAGCTCCGCCCGCAGCGTCTTCTTCTGCAATGTCGGCGATTGGCGAAAGCCGAGGCGACAGCCAATCTCCCCACTTGTGGGGGAGATGGCCGGCAGGCCAGAGGGGGGCGCCGTGGAGCGCCAACCTCGACGAAAAATCACCCCAGCAATTGCTTGCTCAGCTTCGCGCATTGCACGCGGATGTCGGGAATGGCGTCGATCTCGAAGAAGGTGCCGCGCGTCAGCGGCCCGACGGCGAGCAGCTTCGACGACACCGTGCCGTCGGCCGCGATCAGCTCGCATTTGGCGGTGACATCGAGGCCGAGGCGCAGCGGGTCGGGCCGCGCCACGCCGCGCTCGACCAGCGAGCGCACGACGCCGTTCGACGATCTCGAAATGTCGCGGGCGATGCCCATGCAATCATAGATGCGGGCGACGTCCAGGGTCTCGACATCCTGCCTGCCGCGCGGCTGGATTTTCACGGCGAAGCCGCCGTTCGCCTCGACGTTCACGACCCTTCCGGCGACGAGGCGGATGCGGCCCGAGCTTACCGCCTCGGTGACGCGCGCGTAGACTTCCGGCGCCATGCGGTGGCGGTGGATGTCCCACCAGGCCTTGGTGTGCTCGACGAAGCGGCGCTTGGCCGAGGATGGCCAATTCTGCCAGATCGTCTGGTTGAACGGCCTCAGGCCATCGACGACGTCGCGCCAGTCGCCGCCGGCCTTCTGGGTCTCGCGGATCAGATTGCGGAACCAGCCGACGAAATAGGAGAGCTCCGTGCCGAGCGGAATGTCGGCGATATCGAGCTTGATCGGATTGCCTTTGCGGTGCGGCGACGGCAGCAGCCCGCGCCGCGACACCGCGACGATGGCGCCGCGATGGCCGCGCTGTTCCAGCGAGAGAAACGCGTCGACCATGCTCAGGCCGGTGCCGAGCAGCAGCACCTGGGCTTGCGGATCGAGCGTGGTGTCGGCCTCCGTGCCCATCCGGACGGCGTGGCCCTGGAAGGCGCCGGGCTGCTCGTCGTGACCGGTGGCCAGGACGGCAAGATGCGCGACGACGCTGGTGCCGTTGGCAAGCGCGACTTCGACGCCGGCGGGCGTCGGCGCGATCGACAGGCTCTCCTCGCGGATCAGCCTGAGCCGGCCGGTGTCGCGCTCGCGCTCCACGAGGCCGTCGAGCAATTCCTGCAGATAGCGGGCATAGAGGCTGCGCGGCGCATAGAACGGCCCCTGGTCCGGCCTGGCGAGGCCGTGTTCCAGCACCCAGCGCGCGAAATGCGTCGGGTCGTCGGCATAGCCGCTCATGCCGGAGGCGCTGACGTTGAGCACATGCGCCGAAAGCAGCGTCGAATAGGCCATGCCCTGGCCGAAATGCGGCCGCTTCTCGATCAGCGTGACGCGCAGGTCCGGATTGGGCGATTTCAACAGATGCGCGGCCAGCACGACGCCGCTGGCGCCGCCGCCGACAATGATGATGGAATTGGCGCGTCCAACCATGACTGCTTGCCGAAACGGAGCGATCAGCGCGCGGCGAGCGCCGCGAGCGGCCTTGGCCGCAAACCACGAACGATCGCCGGAACGGGCTTTTGAAGGTCGCGCATCGTTCTCTCACTCCCAATGTTGATAAGATTACTATACTAACCGAGCCGGGCACGAAACCAGAGTTCCAATTGCCGCGCCATTTGAAGCATGAATTTGCCCGGATAGCGTGGCAGGAGGATTTTCGTTCGATCGGCATCCAGCGCCTTGCGCGCCTTCGTCATTCTGGGCGGAGCGACGCGGGAGCGGAGCGTAGACCTCAGGAAGGACGACACAAGAGACGCTCAGCCAACGCGCAAGGGTGCTGCTTGCCGGCGAACGCGACCGCTTGCCGCCGCGCGACGAGAGCTGCTACCGGGCCTGGCAGTACTGGTCGCAATGATCGGGTCGCAGACTAACCTTTGTCGCCAGCCGTCTCCGCGCGGCCGGCAAGGTCAGATGCGCGAGCGGTTCGCCCAGCGCAGCCCGACCACGCCGACCAGCATGGTGACGAGGCCGATATAGAGCCATTGCGTCTGGCCGGTCATGAAGCTGCCCTTGACGAGGCCGAGACCTTGCAGCGACCACAGCGCACCCAACCCCAGCACAATCAGCGCCAGCACAAACCTGATCAATCGCATCGGCTTGACCCTCTCCGGAAGTCGATTCTGAACGGCAATGGGGACACAACAAAAGACTCGGAGGAACCGAAGCAGTTCCGTTCCTCTGTACTTGAATCCTGACGACCGATGTTGGCCGGAACGACCCGGATATCGGTCCGATATTCATTGAGAATACGCCTTCCCGGTGCCGGAAATATCATGACAAACTGTTTCGCGGCGACTCCAAACGTGTGCCATCGCCATGGAACCGCCAGATCAATGCCGCATTTCCCGCCTCATTCGACACATAACGGCGGGGCCTACCTCTAACGGAGCCACCCCCAAAGCATGAAGAAAATCAACCAGACCGCGCTTGTCGCGGTAACGATCGCGGCTGGCCTGATGGCCGGCGCCTCTTCCGCCTCCTCCGCCGCCGCGCAGTGCGGCCGCGCTTCCTGGTATGCGCTGCATTCCAGAACCGCCTCGGGGGAACGCATGAACCCCTCGGCACTGACTGCCGCCCATCGCTCCTTGCCCTTCGGCACCAAGCTCAGGGTCACCAACAAGAACAACGGCCGCAGCGTCGTCGTGCGCATCAACGATCGCGGTCCGTTCGTGAAGGGACGCATGCTCGATCTCTCCCGCGGCGCCGCCGGCCAGCTGGGCTTCATCGGTTCGGGCCATACCGCCGTCTGCATGGCGCGCGTCTGAGCTTTGTTTTGATGCATGTCGTTGCCCCAAAACCGCTGCACACTTTAGGGCGACATGCATTGTCCGTCGGACCATGATCCAATGCGGACCAAGTGGTTCGGGATCATGGCCGGTGTCCGGCATGAGGGCCGGACACATATCCTTCACATTTCCGCAGCGCACATTGAGCCGGCTCGCCCGCTCAAGCCCGATTTTCAACAGGTTGAACCAAAGAAGCATTCGTCAGACAAAATGACGTATTGCATCGCAAAAATATCTTGTTAGCCTCGCCAGGAGACATTCAAGGCTCGGCGCTGTCCGTCGTCCTTTTGGTCGTTGGACGGCAGCGGGGTTCGCGATGTTCTACCAGCTCTATGAAATGAACCATGCGGCGCTGCAGCCGGCTCGCCTCTATGCCGACGCGGTACGGCTCTTCTACTCCAACCCGCTCAATCCGATTTCCCACACCCCCTTCGGCCGCTCGGTCGCGGCGACCGCGGAGCTCTTCGAGCGGACCACCCGCCGCTACGGCAAGCCGCAATTCGGCCTGGACAAGACCGTGGTCGACTGGAAAAGCGTCGCCGTCGCGGAAAAGACGGTCTGGTCGAAGCCGTTCTGCAACCTGATCCGTTTCGAGCGCGCGCTGCCCGCCGGCCGCAAGCCGGACCCCAAGCTTTTGATCGTGGCGCCGATGTCTGGCCATTACGCGACGCTGCTGCGCGGCACGGTCGAGGCGATGCTACCCTATGCCGACGTGCACATCACCGACTGGGTCGATGCCCGAATGGTACCGGCGGCGCAAGGCAGCTTCGATCTCGACGACTACATCGACTATGTCATCGAGATGTTCCACGCGCTCGGCCCCGACACGCATGTGATGGCCGTGTGCCAGCCTTCGGTGCCGGTGCTGGCGGCGGTGGCGCTGATGGAAAAGCGCGGCGATCCCTTCGTGCCCGCCACCATGACGTTGATGGGCGGCCCGGTCGACACGCGCCGCAACCCGACCGCGGTCAATCTTCTGGCCAAGGAAAAGGGCATCGACTGGTTCCGCGACAATGTCGTGATGCAGGCGCCCTGGCCGGTGCCGGGCTTCGGCCGCATGGTCTATCCGGGCTTCCTGCAGCTTTCGGGCTTCATGAGCATGAATCTCGACCGCCACATCATCGCCCACAAGGACTTCTTCATGCACCTTGTGAAGCATGACGGCGACAGCGCCGAAAAGCACCGCGACTTCTATGACGAATATCTGGCGGTGATGGACCTGACGGCGGAATTCTACCTGCAGACGGTCGACACCGTGTTCGTGCGCCATGCTCTGCCGAAAGGCGAGATGAAGCATCGCGGCGAGACGGTCGACTGCGCGGCGATCCGCAACGTGGCGCTGCTCACCATCGAGGGCGAGAACGACGACATTTCAGGGCTCGGCCAGACCCAGGCCGCGCATGATCTGTGTGTCAACATTCCCGCCGACAAGCATGTCCATTACATACAGCCGGCCGTCGGCCATTACGGCGTCTTCAACGGCTCGCGCTTCCGCTCCGAGATCGTGCCGCGCATCGCCGACTTCATCTCCAGCTATGGCCGCCAGCAGCGGGTGGCGGTGAGGCCGAAGCTGGTCCGTTCAGCCAAAAGCTGAACGCCGGAGCCCAGATCAGCCCTGCCGCCGCCCGGCGGCCGGCCGTGTTGCGCCCACGCCTCTGTTGCGAAAGTGCCGCTACGGGATCGTCCAGGTAACCATGCCGTCAAACTGGCCGTCGTCTCCAATTGACACGGACTGTAAATCGCCTTTAACGTTTCGTTAATAAAGAACAGGGCGGCGGGGACAATGACTTCCTCAGCGATGACGCGGATTCTGCGTTTGTGTGCGGTCGCAGGGCTGACGATCTCTGCGCATTGGGCCGTGCCTGCCTGGGCGGCGGGCGCGATGGCCACGGGCGGGCTGACCTCGCAGCCGATCGGCCACTATGATTTCTGCAAATCGCATCCGAACGAATGCAACATCCGCCCGGCCAATCTCGATCCGGCCAGGATGACCGACGGTCTGTGGCGCCGGCTGACCAGCGTGAGCGCCAAGGTCAACGCCGCCGTCAAGCCGTTGAGCGATCTCGATCACTACGGCAAGGACGAAGTCTGGGCCTATCCGGACGACGGCTATGGCGACTGCGAAGACTATGTGCTGGAAAAGCGTCGCCAGCTCTACCGCATGGGCATGTCGCTCGCCGATCTTCTGATCACCGTCGTACGCAAGCAGGACGGGGAAGGCCATTCGGTGCTGACGGTGCGCACCGACAAGGGCGACTACGTGCTCGACAACCTGACCGACAAGGTCAAAGCCTGGGACGCGACCGGCTACCGCTTCCTCAAGCGCCAGGCGATCGACAACACCGGACGCTGGGTCTCGATCCGCGACGGCCAGGCGGTGCTGGTCGGCTCGGTGCAGTAGGCGCCAACTTCGGTTTCGTCATATTGTAGGGCGAAGCCAGAGCGCAGCGATGCGCCGCGGTCCCGGCCGCCAAACTACCCTATCCTCCTCAAACCATTCTATGGTCTGCGCCGCGTCGCTTCGCTCCCGCTCCGCCCGTGGATGACGAAGTCTCACAGCTCCATGAACCATTTCCTCCCGGACGGCGACACACGGCCGTGGACGGAAACCAAACCATGGAGAATTCAAATGACTGCTTTTCTGCGGAACACCCTGCTTGCCGCCGTCGCGGTATCGGCCCTGACCGGATCGGCTCTGGCGGACGAGACTGTCAAAAGCTGCGCCAAGACCAACTTCAATGATTTGTGGAGCGGTCGCTGCTGCAGCGTCGGTTCCGCGAACTGCCCGGGCGGCGGCAATGGCCGTGATCATCAGGGCCATCAAGGCAATGGCGGCCGGGGCAGCACCAATGGCGGCAGCGCCAACGGCGCCGGCAAGCTCTGATTTAGAGGTGAGGGCTTTCCACAGCGTCGCACATGGAAGCCTTGGCTTCGCGCCTTCGTCATTCTATGGCGGAGCAAGGAGCGAAGCGACGCAGCGCAGACCATAGAATCCATTCCGTGACCTAAGAGCGTTGCTGCGGTGCAGAAAAACCTCTGTTCTGCACCGCCTTTACCCTTCGCGCGAGGTCACGGAATGGATCCTCGGGTCTCCGCGTCCGCTTCGCTCCCGCTGCGCCCATGGATGACGAAGTTCGGGCGGCTTCGGCTAGCGGCATCCCGTTTTATGCGGGCAAACTATCCCCTCAGCGCAGCTCGGACCAATGCCGTGATCTTCCTCAGTTCCGTTTCATCGAGCCTTTCGATGCTCTCGGCCAAAAGGTTGGCCAGCTCGGTGGCCGCCGGCGACAGGCCGGACGTGTCGATCCTGACCCTTGGGTGCGAGCTTTCGGCGAGGCGGGCAAGTTCCTCGGCGTCGTCCCAGATGATGTTGAAATAGCCGATGATCTTCTGGATCAGCGTCCAGGTCGGCGCGCCGCGGCGGCCGTGCTCGAGCGCCGACAGATAGGCGGCGCTGACGCCGATGGCTTCGGCCATCGCCTTCTGGCTGACGCCGCGTTCGGCGCGCAGCGCCCTGAGCTTCTCGCCGAACGGGGTCATGTTGGCCCGCTCATGCGCGTATCCGCCGCAGCCGCACATAGAGCGCGCCCGAGCCGCCATGGTTGCGGGCGGCGTGATCGTGGCTGGACACAAGATGCCGGAAGGCCGGCGTCGACAGCCAGGCCGGAACGGCGCGGCGCAGGATGCCGTCGCCGCCGGAGGACGAGCCCTTGCCGGTGATGATCAGCACGTAACGGATGCCGCCGGCATGCGCCCGGTTGAGGAAGGTGAGCAGCAGCGAATAGGCTTCGTCCTGCGTCATGCCGTGCAGGTCGACGCGGCCTTCGATCGGCAGCCGGCCTTTTTTCAGCTTGTGCAGCGTCTGGTCGTCGAGCGCATGCGAGACATGCTGCGGCTTGGGTTTTGCGGCAGCGGCCGGAACGCCGTTGACCGGAGCGGCGGCCGGCGCCGGTTTCGGCTCGACGATGTCGGGGATCTCGACGGCGGTCTTGCCTTTCAGCGGCCGGGCCGAACGCGCCACCAGGTTCCACAGGATGCGGTCGTCGTCGCTGAGATGATCGTCGCGGCGGCTCACCGGCGCGCTCCATCGAACAGGCCGCGGGGCACCAGCGCGTAGAAGTCGGCGGCGTTGCGGACCACGCCGGCGATCTCGCCGGCGGCGTCGCTGGAGCCGGCGAAGAGGTCGCCGCGGGCCGGGCCGGTGATGGCCGAGCCGGTGTCCTGCGCGATCATCAGCCGCCGGAACGGTTTTTGGTCGAAGGCGGTGAGCGTCGGCGCGTCGATATAGAAGGGTGTGCCGAATGTGTGCAGCAGGCGGTCGACCGCGACCGAACGCCCGGGCGTCAGCGGCACCTTGGCGGCGGCGATGGGCCCAAGCGCGGCATCGTCGACGTCGGCTTCGCGGAAGAAGATGTAGGAGCGGTTCCGCCACAGGATCTCGTCGACGCGGTCGGGATGCGCCTTGAACCAGGCGCGGATCGACTGCATCGTCACCTTTTCCAGCGGGATTTCGCCGAGATCGCTCAAGGTTTTGCCGGGGCCAGAAAAGCGCTGGCCGGACTTGGCGGCATAAGTGACGCGGGCGAGCCTGCCGTCGGTCATCTTCAATCTAGCTGCGCCCTGCACATGGATGAAGAAGGCATCGACCTTTTCGGCGAGCCAGGCGATCTCGAGGTTCTGGCCGGAGAGCGCACCGCGCTCGATTTCGCCGCGGTCGAAATATTCGACGGGAGCAGCATCCGTCAGGCGGGCGAAGGCCAGATAGCTATCCATGGCGGCCGGCCGGTTGCCGTCGTCGATGTCGATCAGGTCGGCGGGGCGGGACAGCAGCGGCACGGTGAACCGCTCGGTCCTGACCGGCGAGGCCTCGACCTCGGGTTCGTAAAAACCGGTGACGAGGCCGGCGCCGCCATTGTCGGGTACGACCAGAGCGGGAACGAAATGCCGTTCGAAGAAGGACCGCGCCTCGGATCTGCTCGGCGCCGAAACGGCGCGCGCCTCGGCATAGGCCTCGGCAAAAGCATTGAAATCGACGCCGAGCGATCCGGTGCGGTAAGGTTTTATCGGCGCGTGGAAGGCCGAGCGGCGGAACGCGGCGAAGGCCGCAAGATGATCATCCTCGCCCCAGCCCGGAAGGTCGGTAAAGGATTTTTCGCTGAAAGTGGGAGAGAGCGGCACGACTGGGGCCCCGCCGCTTGATCTCAATCTTCTTCTTCGGTGGCGACGAGCTTCCAGTTCGGGTCGCGCGAGCGGGTGTCGCGGGCGAAGGTCCAGACATCCTTGACCTCGGCCACGGTTTCCGGGTCGCCGTCGATGACGGCGCCGGCCTTGTCACGGGTCGCCGAGATCAGCTCGGAGACGATGCGCAGCGTGATATGCGCTTCCGAACCCTTCATTTCGGCTGCGACGATGTCGGCCTTGTCGATGCCGACGAAGGAAGACTGGATCTTTTCGGATTTGGCCTCGCGTTCGCCGATCGCGGCGACGAAACCGTCATAGACTTCGCGCGACAACAGATTCTTCAGCGTCTTACGGTCGCCATCGGCATAGGCCATGACGATCATCTCGTAAGCCATCTTGGCGCCGTCGACGAAGCCCTTCGGCTCGAAGGCCGCATCATTGTCCTTGATGGAGCGCAGGCCCTTGTTGAGATCGGTGTCGGGTTTGGCGAAGGCGTCGATATCGGCATAGGTCTCGGGCGCGGTTTCGCCCGGCGCGCGCTTGCGCGGCAGCGACACGACATTTTCAGGCTTTTGCGCCGCATCGGCCTCGCGCGTGCGGCTCGCCGAATAGGGATCGAAGGGCGGACGCTCGTTTCCGGTGCGACGTCCAAGCACGTTGCGCAGCTGGAAAAAGATCACAACCGCCGCAATCAGGAAGAAAATCGTGCCGAAGTCGAAGAAACCCATATTTTCCGCCAACCGATCCCTGTCCGTGCCGGACCGGCGTAACCCCTGGGGGACCGCGGTCGCATAGCGTTCAACACCCAAAGCATATAGAACGGCAGGCGCAATCATTCAAATCAAAGGCAGCCATACCTATCTAAGGGCGCCAAGGCCAGCGGCGATTGTCCGCCAGCGCCGCAAAAGAAGAAAGCGATCGGTCGAGACTTGCGCATTTCGTTCATCCCGTTGTTCCTGCTCCTGCTGCCGCTGCTGGAGATCGCCGGCTTCGTCGTTGTCGGCCGTGAGATCGGCGCTTTGGCGACGGTCGGGCTGGTCATCCTGTCCACCGTCGCGGGCAGCCTGTTGCTCCGGCACCAGGGTTTTGGCGTCATGGCGCGGGTGCGGACGGAGATGGATGCCGGGCGCGACCCCAGCCGCCAGCTCGCGCATGGCGCCATGATCGTGCTGGCGGCGATCCTGCTGATCATCCCGGGCTTCATCACCGATATCTTCGCCATTCTTCTGTTGCTGCCGCCGGTGCGCGACTTCGCCTGGCGCGCGCTCAAGAGCCGCATCGTCATGGCGACCAGCTTCAGCAGCGGCTTTTCGGCCCGCCGGCGCGACAATGTCATCGACCTCGACGACACAGACTATTCGCGCGACGACTATCCGAACCGGCCGGACCACAATTCACCCTGGCGGCGGCTGAAGAACGACTAGTCCTCGACAGGGACTTTGACCGGCCGGCTCTGGCAGATGGCGTGCCTTGGAGATTGGCCGAAACGCCCATCGCGATCGTCATTCCAGGGCGAAGCAGGAGCGAAGCGACCCGCGCAGACCCTGGAATGACGAGGTTGAGGAGCTTCAGCCAATCCCCAGCGTTTGCGATGTCCTGTTCCTCCTGCCGATAAGGGCGGCAAAACTTGTTTTGTCCGGCCGACCATGGTAGCGAACCCGCGATTTCAATCCGGTCAGCAATGCTGCCCAGGCAAAAGGACTTAAAGGCTAATGGCCAGCAACGATGACGCGGCGACCGGCGCCGCCAACGGCAACGGCACCCAGAACCAGCCCTCGCTCAATGTGCTTGCGCAATATGTGAAGGACCTGTCCTTCGAGAGCCCCGGCGCGCCGAATTCGCTGCGCGGCCGCGACAAGGCTCCGGGTATCGCCATCAATGTCAACGTCAACGCCAATCCGCTCTCGGACAAGCAGTTCGACGTCAATTTGACGCTGAACGCCAAGGCCTCCTTCGACCAGGAAGTGCTGTTCAATGTCGAGCTGGTCTATGGCGGCGTCTTCGCCATAAACGGCTTCCCGCAGGAGCATATGCTGCCGCTGCTGTTCATCGAATGCCCGCGGCTTTTGTTCCCGTTTGCCCGCCAGATCATCGCCGACGCCACCCGCAATGGCGGATTCCCGCCGCTGATGCTCGACCCGATCGATTTCGCGCAGATGTTCCAGCAGCGCATCGCCGAGGACCAGGCGGCGGCGAGCAAGATCCAGGTGAGCTGAGGCGAATCGGCGCCACACCGTATGGAGAGCCCGGCTTCGCGCCGGGCTTTTTTGTTTGATCAGGGCCCAGCGAGCAGTTGCCAACCTTCGCGATTGGCCGTGGCCGCCTTCCCGTTCGTCATTCCAGGGCGGAGCAAGGAGCGGAGCGACGCGCGCAGACCCTGGAATCCATGCCGTGACGTCAAGGCGTTACGGCGGTTACAGAATTCTGCACCGTCGCACCCTACGGCCGAGGTCACGGCATGGATACTCGGGTCAAGCCCGAGTATGACGACGTCACGGGGGTTTCGGCCAATCTCCAACGTCGGCGCCAGCGCGCCCGCTCAGCCCGCTGTCGCCACTTTCAGCCACAGCGCCTTTTCACCCAGCGTCGAAACCAGCCCGGCATGCGCCGCGCGATCCGTTTCGCTCAACCGCGACGGCAGCGCGATTGGCCGGGCGCCGATCGAGATGTCGATGTCGGCCACCTCGCCGGCGCCGTTTATCCGCACCGCCACGGCCTCGAGCACCAGCGCCGCCTGCTTGCCGCCGATCAGCTCGATATAGACCTCGGCCAGCAGTTCGGAGTCGAGCAGCGCGCCGTGCTTGGTGCGGCGGGTGTTGTCGATGCCGTAACGACGGCAAAGCGCATCGAGCGAGTTCGGCCCCATCGGATGCTTGCGGCGCGCGAGCGCCAGCGTGTCGACGATGCGGCCGGGATCGATGGCCGCCTGGTCGAGCCGGCTGAACTCGATATTGAGGAAGCCGATATCGAAGGTGGCGTTGTGCGCGATCAGCTTGGCGCCGTCGGTGAAGTCCAGCCATTCCTGCGCGATTTCGGCGAAGGTCGGCTTGCCGACAAGGTCGGCGGCGCTGATGCCATGCACGGCCTGCGCCTCGGCGTGGATGGCGCGCCCTTGCGGATTGATGAATTTGTGGAAGGTGCGGCCGGTCGGGAAACGGTTGACCAGCTCGACGCCGCCGAGCTCGATGATGCGGTCGTCGCGCAAATCGAGGCCGGTGGTTTCCGTATCGAAGATGATCTCACGCATTCGAATCAGTTGTCCTTGGCACGGGCAGCATCGTGCTTCGGCGAAAAATGGCAATGGCGGCTGCTGACAGCAAGAGTCAGGAGGGTGGTGTCTCCTTCTTATCCCCTGCCAGTTCGGCGACGATCGCCTCGACCGCCTTTCGAGCGGCATCGAAGCCGTGGCCGGTGTCGATGATGAAATCGGCCTGGCGGCGCTTTTCGGCGTCGGGCACCTGCTTGGCGAGGATCGACGAAAACTTCTCCTCGCTCATGCCCGGCCTGGCGAGCACGCGTTCACGCTGGATTTCGGGCGAGGCGGTGACGACCACGACCTTGTCGACGCGGCCGCGGCCGCCGGTCTCGAACAAAAGCGGGATGTCGAGCACGGCGAGCGGCGCGCCGGCAGCGCGGTGTTTGGCCAGGAACGCGTCGGCATCGGCGCGCACCAGCGGATGGACGATTGCCTCGAGCTTCTTCAGCGCGTCCGGATCGGCGAGCACTTTTCCGGCGAGCTTGACGCGGTCGACTATGCCTGCCTGCGTCGTGCCCGGGAAGGCCGCCTCGACCAGGGGGGCGGCCTTGCCGGAATAGAGGCGATGCACGGTCTCGTCGGAATCATGTACCGGCACGCCGGCCTCGGCGAACATTTTCGCCGTCGCCGACTTTCCCATGCCGATCGATCCGGTAAGGCCGAGCACGATCATCAATGTCCCTCGATATCGGCGACGATCATGCTTCGCAGCTCGGACGTAACGTCGGGTTTCCGGCCGAACCAGCGTTCGAAACCGGGCACCGCCTGATGCAGAAGCATGCCGAGACCATCGACGGTCTTCAGGCCACGCGCCCTGGCGGCGGCGAGCAAAGGCGTCTCCAGCGGCACATAGACAATGTCGGTGACGATGGCATGGTCCGGCAACGCGCCCGGATCGGCGGCCAAGGTTCCATTGCCATGCATGCCGAGCGAAGTGGTGTTGATGAGCAGGCCGGCATCGGCAAGCAGCTCGCCGAGCGCATCGGCGCCGTGCGCCGAGATGCCGGCGCCAAAATGGCGCCCGAGTTCCTCGGCTCTCGCGAGCGTCCGGTTGACGATGCGGATATCCTTCACCGCGCGCTCCTTCAGCGCATGGATGACCGCGCGCGAAGCCCCGCCGGCGCCGAGCACAACGGCCGGTCCATTGGCCGCCCAGCCGGGCGCATACTGGTCGAGGTTGGCGGCAAAGCCGTAGCCGTCGGTGTTGCCGCCACACAGAATGCCATCCTCGAACCATAGTGTGTTGACCGCGCCGATCGCGTCGGCCGCGTGATCGCGGCGGGCGACGCCGGCGAAGGCCGCCTCCTTGTGCGGGATGGTGACATTGCCGCCGCGAAAACCATTGTCGGCAAGCGCCTTCAGGAAGGACGCGAAATCATCCGGCGCGACGTCGATCGCTTCATAGCTGCCGTCGATGCCGTATTGCGCCAGCCAATGGCCGTGGATCTTCGGCGAGCGCGAATGCGCGATCGGATGTCCCGTGACGAAGGCCTTTTTCTCAGCCATCGATGGCTCCCAATGCGCGCAGCTCCTTCAGCACCGGCAAAAGCGGCAGGCCGACAATGGTGAAATAATCGCCCTCGATCTTCTCGAACAGCTGGATGCCTTCGCCCTCGATCTGGTAGGCGCCGACGCTGGACAGCGCCTTGGCGCCGACACGCGCCAGATGCCGGCCGATGAAGGCGGGATCGAGCTTGCGCATCGTGAGGCTGGCGACGCCGACATGGCGCCACAGCACCTCGCCGTCGCGGCAAAGCACGGCGGCGCTGTTCAATTGATGCGTCTTGCCCGACAACGTTAGGAGATGACGCCGCGCGCTTTCCATGTCGGCGGGCTTGTGAAAGATCTCGTCGCCCAGCGACAGGGTCTGGTCGCAGCCGAGCACCAGGGCGCCTGGCTTGCGCTCGCTGACCTCTGTCGCCTTGGCCTCCGCCAGGATCGACGCGACGTCCTCCGGCGAAGCGCCGCTGTCCTTCAGCGGAGCCTCGAGCGCGCGCTCGTCGACATTTGCCGGCACCGCCTCGATGTCGAGGCCGGCATTGACGAGCATCGCCTTGCGGTAGGGGCTGCCCGAAGCGAGGATGATTTTCTCGACCATGATGTTTCGCCCAACTAGCTCCCTGACGCTGTTGACCCATCGTTTGTCTGGGGGTCCAGCACAAACTTTGGAGAATGGCCAAAGCCTTACGAACTTCGTCATCCTAGGGCGAAGCTCCGTCGCGAAGACCCTAGGATCCATGCCATAACCTCAGCCGAGGGGCGCAGCGGAGCAGAATTCTACACCGTCGCAACACTTCGACGTCACGGCATGAATCCTAGGGTCTACGCCGCGTCGCTTCGCTCCTTGCTCCGCCCTAGGATGACGAAGCGGCCGGCGTCTCGGCAAATCCCAGTTAGCGCGTCTTTCCCCGCAGGGCAACGATGGCGGCCGCGGTTTCCTCGATGGAGCGGCGGCTGACATCGATCATCGGCCAGCCATGCCGCGTGCAGAGCTGGCGGGCGTAGGCGAGCTCCTCGTTGATGGCGGCGCGGTCGACATAGTCGGTCGACACGAAGGCGGCGCTGTTGCCGAGGATGCGGTTTTGCCTCACATGCGAGATGCGTTCGGCCGTGGCGATCAGGCCGACGACCAAGGGCGTCCTGGCGGCGATCAGGCTTTCGGGAAGCGGCACGCCGAGCACGATCGGGATGTTGGCGGTCTTGATCCCGCGATTGGCGAGATAGATGCTGGTCGGGGTCTTCGAGGTCCGCGATATGCCGATCAGCACGATATCGGCATCGTCCATATTGGCCGGCAGCTGGCCGTCATCATGCTCCAGGGTGAAGTTCAAGGCATCGATGCGGCGGAAATATTCGGCGTCGAGCACGTGCTGGGCGCCGACGCGGCGGCCGGCCGGCGTGCCGAGATAGGACTGGAAGACCGTCAGCACCGGCTCCAGCACCGACACGCAAGGCAGGCCCATCGCCGCGCAGCGCTCGTCGATCGAGCGCGCCAGCTTCTGGTCGACCACCGTATAGAGAATGATGCCGGGCTCTTCCTCGATATCCTCGAAGACCTTGGCGATCTGCTTTTCCGTGCGGATCAGCGGATAGATGTGCTCGATGGCGCGCGCATCCTTGTATTGCGCCGACGCCGCGCGGCCGGCCGCCAGCAGCGTCTCGCCGGTGGCGTCGGAGATCAGATGCAGGTGGAAGAAGCTCTGAGGTTTGTTCACAGGGGATGGGTCCAGGCTGTGGGCAATTGTGGACAAGGCTGGATGGGCAGGCCTCGGGTCGGGAAGCGACTGTATCAGATGGCCGCTTGTCCACAATTCGACCCGCTGTAGGCTTTGTCGCGGCGCTGGGGACAAAACTGGGGATCAATTTTTCTTGGCCGATTTCGTCCACAGCGGGAAGTCCAGACCCGAAAGGCCAAGCTTTTGACTCGAAAGCCTGAATCCGCTTCGTCCCCAGATCCCTCCAAATTGCGAAAGCGAGTACGCGACAATATGCTGACTGGCCTTTTCGAGCCGCAGGCTGGACAGGTCGCAATCATCACAACCAACAGACTCTTAGAATCAGAAGACTCTTTTAAAATAGATATTTGATTTAAGAGACACCCGGAGGGGACAGCGCCAAATGGCTGCGAAACGGATCATGCTGGACGTCCTCAAGGGCGAGACGGTTGCACCGCCGCCGCTCTGGATGATGCGTCAGGCGGGCCGCTATCTTCCCGAATACCGGGAGACCAGGAAGCGGGCGGGATCCTTCCTCGATCTCTGCTACGACCCGGACCTTGCCGTCGAGGTGACGCTGCAGCCGATCGAACGCTTCGGCTTCGACGCCTCGATCCTGTTCTCCGACATTCTCGTCGTGCCCAACGCCTTGGGGCGGGATGTCCGCTTCGAAGAGGGCCGCGGCCCGATCCTGAAGCCGATCTCGGCAGCCGAGATTCCCGCGCTGGACAGCGGTATGTTTCACGTGAATCTCGAACCGGTCTACGAGACGGTGCGCCGGTTGCGCGCAAAACTGCCCGACGAGACGACGCTGCTCGGCTTCTGCGGAGCGCCCTGGACGGTGGCGACCTATATGATTGCCGGGCACGGCACGCCCGACCAGAGCCCTGCCCGGCTTTTCGCCTATCGCGAGCCCGAGGCCTTCGCACGGCTTCTGAAGATTCTGGCCGACCACTCGGCCGCCTATCTCATTCGCCAGATCGAAGCCGGCGCCGATGCGGTGCAGATTTTCGATTCGTGGTCGGGCGTGCTGGACGAACCATCCTTCGAGGCCTTCTGCGTCGAGCCGGTGGCCGAGATCGTCCGGCAGGTGAAGGCGGCTCACCCGAACGTGCCAGTGATCGGCTTTCCGAAGGGCGCCGGCGAGCGCTATCGCGACTACAGGAGGAAGACCGGCATCACCGGTCTCGGCCTCGACTGGACCGTGCCGCTGTCGATGGCGAAGGACTTGCAACGCGACGGAGCGGTGCAAGGCAATCTCGATCCGCTGCGCCTGGTCGCCGGCGGCAAGGCGCTGGCCGACGGCGTCGATGCGATTCTAAGAACGTTGGGTGGTGGACCGCTGATCTTCAATCTCGGCCACGGCATCACGCCGGAGACGCCGGTCTCGCATGTCGAGGCGATGGTGAAAATGGTGAGGAGCCGCCGATGAGCAACGAGAACAGCGCGAGCAGTGGGAACAGCACTGGCCAGGCGATGAAGCGCATGGCGATCGGCATTGCCGTGCTCGTCATGCTGAGCGCGCTGCTCTATTTCGTGGCGGGCGACGGCTTCTACCCCTGGGCCAAGGCGATCCATGTGATTGCCGTCATCGCCTGGATGGCCGGCATGCTCTATCTGCCGCGGCTCTTCGTCTATCACGTCGATGCCGAGAAAGGCTCGGTGCAGTCCGAGACCTTCAAGGTGATGGAACGCCGGCTGCTGCGGGGCATCATCAATCCGGCGATGATCGTGACCTGGGTGTTCGGGCTTTGGCTGGCCTGGAAGGGCTTTGGCTTCCAGGGCGGCTGGCTGCACGCCAAGATAGCGCTGGTGCTCGTCCTGTCGGGTCTGCATGGCTATCTCGCCGCCGCGGTCCGGAAATTCGCCGAGGACAAGAACGAAAAACCGGCGCGGCACTGGCGGATCGTCAACGAGATCCCCACATTGCTGATGATCGTCATCGTCATCCTGGTCATCGTGAAGCCGTTTTAGATCAGGAGCATGATCTTTCCGAGGATCATGCTCCAGGCTTCCTTCGATCCAGCAGAAGCCCAGCAAAAGGCGGCTTGCTCTTTCAGGCGACCGACGATAAAAGACGGGTCTTCCTTCCCGTCATGCGCCGCCCCTTTCACTCGCTTTCGGCCGCGCCCGGCATTTGTCGTATTCAGCCGATTTTCCTCCCCAAAGCCTACCCAGAGTCTATCTGATGCAAGAAATGAAACTCGCAGAGTTCAAGAACAAGAAGCCGCCAGAGCTGATCGCCTATGCCGAATCGCTCGAGGTGGAGAACGCCAGCGTCATGCGCAAGCAGGAGCTGATGTTCGCGATCCTGAAGAAGCTCGCCGCCCAGGACATCGAGATCATCGGCGACGGCGTGGTCGAGGTGCTGCAGGACGGTTTCGGCTTCCTGCGCTCGGCCAACGCAAACTACCTGCCGGGTCCCGACGACATCTACATCTCGCCGTCGCAGATCAGGCGCTTTTCGCTCAAGACCGGCGATACGGTCGAGGGACCGATCCGCAGCCCGAAAGAAGGCGAGCGCTATTTCGCCCTGCTCAAGGTCAACACCATCAATTTCGACGATCCCGAAAAGATCCGTCACAAGATCCACTTCGACAATCTGACGCCGCTCTATCCGACCAAGCGGCTGAAGATGGAGATCGACAATTCGACCTCCAAGGACATCTCGCCGCGCGTGATCGATCTGGTCGCGCCGATCGGCAAGGGCCAGCGCGCGCTGATCAACGCGCAGCCGCGCACCGGCAAGACGGTGCTGATGCAGAACATCGCCCATTCGATCACCGCCAACCATCCGGAATGCTATCTGATCGTGCTTTTGATCGACGAGCGTCCGGAGGAAGTGACCGACATGCAGCGCTCGGTGAAGGGCGAGGTCATCTCCTCGACCTTCGACGAGCCGGCGGCGCGCCACGTGCAAGTCGCCGAAATGGTGATCGAGAAGGCCAAGCGACTGGTCGAGCACGGCCGCGACGTGGTCATTCTGCTGGATTCGATCACGCGTCTCGGCCGCGCCTACAACACCGTCGTGCCGTCATCCGGCAAGGTTCTGACCGGCGGTGTCGACGCCAACGCGCTGCAGCGCCCGAAGCGCTTCTTCGGCGCCGCCCGCAACATCGAGGAAGGCGGCTCGCTGACCATCATCGCGACCGCGCTGATCGATACCGGCAGCCGCATGGACGAAGTCATCTTCGAAGAGTTCAAGGGCACCGGCAACTGCGAAATCCAGCTCGACCGCAAGGTGGCCGACAAGCGCATCTACCCGGCGATGGACATCCTCAAGTCGGGCACCCGCAAGGAGGACCTGCTGGTGCCGCGCGCGGACCTGCAGAAGATCTTCGTGCTGCGCCGCATCCTCGCGCCGATGGGCACGACCGACGCGATCGAGTTCCTCATCGACAAGCTCAAGCAGACCAAGACCAACGCCGACTTCTTCGATTCGATGAATACGTGATTGGGGTGAGCGCGGTAGTCCGCCCCTTTTCTTCGTCATTCTAGGGCGGAGCAAGGAGCGGAGCGACGCGGCGTAGACCCTAGAATCCGTGCCGTTCCTTTTGAGCTTTGCAGCGGTGCAGAATTCTGCGCCGCTGCGTTCTTCGGCAAACGTCACGGCATGGATCCTCGGGTCAAGCCGAGGATGACGAAGAAGCTCGGCCTCGCTGGCTTTTTAGCTTCGCCGCAGCAACTTCTCCAACTCACCCGCATCCGTGACCACCGGCAGACACACCTGTCCGCTGCAGAACCAGGCGCCTGCCTTGTCCGTCGGCGGCAGCACGCCGCCCGGCAATAGCGGTCGATTCGCTTCTGTACCGATCGGCAGGACGATGTCCACCCGGCGCGGATCGGGATTCCGATTCGCAACCGGAACAAGACTTGAAGACTCTGGCTTGTCTATGATCACGAGCTTCAATGGCTCGAGCGCCAGCGCGCAGGCGTTGACGATGCCGGCTTGGCCATAGGCCAGCTGGGACGCGCGGCCCATGGCGTGCTCGGCGGCGGTCCAGGCCTTCTCCCAGATATCGAGGTCGCCGGTGAGCGACGACAGCCGCACCAGCGCCTCGACGATCTGGCTGGTGGCGGAAGGTATCGCCTCGTCGACATCGCCGCGGATGCGGATCGGAACGTCGCCGCTGTCCGACGCCGTCAGCCAGTAGCCGGTCTTTTCGTCGTCCAGGTGCCAGCGGTCGAGCTCGCCGATGAACTGCCTGGCGCGATCCGAATAGGCCGGGTCGCCGGTCGCCTCGAACAGCGCGATCGCCGCGTTGGTCATGGCGGCATAGTCGCTGGACAGCGCCGGGAAAAGCTTCTTCGCGCCGAGCATGGAATGCGGCAGGCGGCCATCCTGGCTGGCCTCGACGATATGGGCGAAAGCCTTGGCTGCGGCATCGATCCACTCACGGCGCCCAAGTGAGCGGCCCGCCTCGGCGAGGGCCGCGATCATCAGCCCGTTCCAGTCGGTGAGCGCCTTGCCGTCTCGGCCAGGCCTGATCCGCTGTTCGCGGACAGCCAGCAGCTTCGCTTTCAGAGGAGTAAGTTGAGCGTAGTCGGCGATGCCCTGACTTTGCTGTGCTTCGGTCTGGCGAATGATCGGCTTGCCTTCCCAGCCATGCGGGGCGGCCAGCTCGAAATACCGCAAGAAGGTCGACGCATCGTCGCCGAGCGCGGCTTCGACCTCCTCGCGGTTCCATGTGTAAAAAAGCCCCTCCTCGCCGTCGCTGTCGGCATCGAGGCTGGCGGCGAAGGCGCCGCCTTCGACCAGCATCTCGCGCAGCAGCCAACCGACGGTTTCTTCGATTCGTATCCGGAACAAGTCGTTCCCGGTGGCGGCATGGGCCCAGTTGCACAGGCGGATGAGCTGGGCGTTGTCGTAAAGCATCTTCTCGAAATGCGGCACCAGCCATTCGGCGTCGGTCGAGTAGCGGCTTAGGCCGCCGCCGACATGATCGTAGATGCCGCCGGCGAGCATTTTTTCGAGGCTCAGCTGCACGGCATCGCGATGTTCCGCCTGGCCGTCCCGCAGCCAGGACAGCCAAAGCGCGTGCATGAACGGCGCGTTGGGGAACTTTGGCGCGCCCTTCAAGCCACCGAGTTCGCGGTCGATCATGCCGTCGATGCGGCCGGCGAGATCGGCCAGCGTGCCGCGGTCGAGCACGGCCTTGCCCGTCGCGCCGGCAAGGCGCTGCTCGACATGGGCGGTCAGCCCGTTGGCGCTTTCGGCAAGGCTCTGCCGCTTTTCGCGCCAGGCCTTGTCGACCGCCTCCAGCACCTGGATGAAGCCCGGCCTTCCGTAACGCGCCTCGCGCGGGAAATAGGTGCCGCCCCAGAAGGGCTTGCCGTCGGGCGTCAGGAACATGGTCAGCGGCCAGCCGCCCTGCTCGCCCATGGCATGGAGGGCGGCCATATAGATCTGGTCGATGTCCGGCCGTTCCTCGCGATCGACCTTGATATTCACGTAGAGCCGGTTCATGACGGCCGCCACGGCGTCGTTCTCGAAGCTTTCATGCGCCATGACATGGCACCAGTGGCAGGCGGCGTAGCCGATGGAGAGCAGGATCGGCCGCCCGAGCTCCTTGGCTTCGGCAAGGGCAGCGGGCGACCAGCCGCGCCAATGCACGGGATTGTCGCTGTGCTGCTGCAGATAGGGGCTGGCCTCTTCGGCAAGCAGGTTTCGCGCGGGCAAGGTCACGATGGGCGGGCTCGGCATTTGGGTTTGATGCGGCAAAGCATGATGCCGAAAACCGTGAGGCGGTCTTCGGCCGACATGCTCTACCTTTAATCTAGGCGGTTCGGCAGGTCCGGCAAATGGTTTCCCCAATGGCTTCGAAGGATTCGATCGTGGCGCTGTCCAGCGGCCGCCTGCCTGCCGGCCTTGCCGTCATCCGCATCTCAGGCCCGAGGACTCGATTCGTGGTCGAAACGATTGCTGGCACCGTTAAGGACCGGTTTACCACGTTGCGCAAGCTCAAGGCCGCGGACGGCTCGGTCATCGACCACGGGCTTGTCCTGTTCTTTCCGGGTCCCGGCAGCTTCACCGGCGAGGACGTTGCCGAGTTTCACGTCCATGGCAGCCGCGCCGTCGCGGCCAAGATGCTGGAGACGATCACGCAGTTTGAAGGCGTGCGGCATGCCGAGCCCGGCGAGTTTACCCGGCGCGCTTTTCTCAACGGCAAGTTCGACCTTGTCGAGACCGAGGCGCTCGCCGACCTGGTCAATGCCGAGACGGAAGCGCAACGCCGCTTCGCCTTGCGCAACGCGGAAGGCACGCAGAGCGAGCTGTATTCGAGCTGGCGCCGCCGGCTGATCCATGCGCGCGCCATGATCGAGGCGGAAATCGACTTCGCCGACGAGGAGGACGTGCCGGGTTCCGTTTCGGAGGCGGTCTGGTCCGACGTGTCGGCAATGATCGGCGAGATCGATCGGCATGTTGAAGGCTTCAAGGCAGCGGAGATCATCCGCGACGGGTTCGAGGTTGTGATCCTCGGTGCGCCAAATGCCGGCAAGTCCAGCCTGTTCAACGCGCTGGCCAGGCGCGACGCGGCGATCGTCACCGACGAACCGGGCACGACTCGCGATTTGCTCGAGATCGCCATGGACCTCAATGGGCTGAAGGTGCGGATTGTCGACACGGCCGGCCTGCGGGACGCCGCGGGCAAGGTCGAATCAATCGGCATCGAGCGTGCCAAGGCCAGGGCCGGGGAGACAGACCTGATCCTGCTGTTGGAGGACATGGCTGACCCTGTTCCCGTCGGCAATGTTGCGAGCGGGGCTCCACTGCTGCATGTCGGGACGAAGTCCGATATCGCCGGTGCCGGCGCTGGCGCATATGATCTGGCGATCTCTTCCAGGGACGGCACCGGGCTCGGCGCTCTTCTCGACGAGATCGGAGACCGTGCCGCCAAAGCAGCCGGGGACGCGAGTGAAGTCCTCCCGTCGAGGCTGCGGCACGTCGAGCTGCTCAAGGAGACGACGGGCTTCTTGCGAGCGGCGCTGGCCGGACACAGCCAGGAACTGAGGGCCGAGGAATTACGATTGGCGGCGGATCGCCTCGGCCGGATCATCGGCGCGGTCGATGTTGAGGATCTGCTCGACGTCATCTTTTCGCAGTTCTGCATCGGTAAATGATTCACGTGAAACACGACGCGGGACCCGTGCGGCGATGACTCACGTGAAACATTTGGGCTTCGGATAGGTGTTTCACGTGAAACGAGTCGGGCCTTCGTCCTTGACAGCGCGTGATGACGGGGACATGTGTCGGGCAATCTCTGAAAGCGGATTCTTGGAAAAATGACCGATCACTATGATGTGGTGGTGGTGGGCGGCGGCCATGCCGGCTGCGAGGCGGCGAGCGCTGCCGCGCGCGCCGGCGCCAGGACCGCGCTGGTGACGCTGCGCTTCGATACGATCGGCGTCATGTCCTGCAATCCGGCGATCGGCGGCCTCGGCAAGGGCCATCTCGTGCGCGAGATCGATGCCATGGACGGGCTCATGGGCCGCATCGCGGATGCCGCCGGCATCCAGTTCCGCCTGCTCAACCGCCGCAAGGGGCCGGCCGTGCGCGGTCCGCGCACCCAGGCCGACCGCAAGCTCTATCGACTTGCCATGCAGGCCGCGATCGGCGACCAGGCCAATCTCGACGTGGTCGAGGGCGAGGTTCTCGATCTCGCAATCGAAGACGGGCGCGTGGCGGCCGTGCTGGTTTCGGGCGATCGGCGCTTGGCCTGCGGCGCGGTCGTGCTGACCACCGGCACGTTCCTGCGCGGGCTGATCCATATCGGCGAGAGGAAGATCGTCGCCGGCCGCATGAACGAACAGGCAAGCCATGGGCTTTCGGCCACCATGGCGCGTGCGGGCTTCAAGCTCGGGCGCCTGAAGACCGGCACGCCCCCTCGCCTCGACGGCCGCACCGTCGATTGGGCGTCGCTGCAAAGCCAGGCGGCGGACGAGGATCCGGTGCCGTTCTCGCTGATGACGGACGCAATCATCAATCCGCAGATCCATTGCGGCATCACGCGCACTATGCCGGCGACGCATGACCTTATCCGGGCCAATCTCGGCCGCTCGGCCATGTATTCCGGCTCGATCGAAGGCGTCGGGCCGCGCTATTGTCCCTCGATCGAGGACAAGATCGTCAAGTTCGGCGACCGCGAGGGCCATCAGATCTTCCTCGAGCCGGAAGGCCTCGACGACGACACCGTCTACCCGAACGGCATCTCGACCTCGCTGCCGGAGGATGTGCAGCTCGACATCCTGAAGACCATTCCCGGGTTGGAAAAGGCGACGATGCTGCAGCCGGGCTATGCCATCGAATACGACCATGTCGATCCGCGCGAACTGAAGACGACGCTGGAGACGAAGCGCGTGGCCGGCCTGTTCCTGGCCGGGCAGATCAACGGCACGACGGGTTACGAAGAGGCCGGCGCGCAAGGTCTGCTCGCCGGCATCAACGCGGCGCGCAAGGCTTCGGCAAGCGAACCGGTCGTGCTCAGCCGCACCGAGGCCTATATCGGCGTGATGGTCGACGACCTGACCAGCCGCGGCATCGCCGAGCCTTACCGGATGTTCACCTCGCGGGCGGAGTTCCGGCTGTCGCTGCGCGCCGACAATGCCGATCAGCGGCTGACGCCACTGGCCGACAAGCTCGGGATCGTGGCCTCGCCGCGGATGCAGAGGTTCGGCGAGATCGCACTGAAACTCGATCAGGCCCGCGTCCTGGCAAAGTCCGTTACGCTGACGCCGAACGAAGCGGCGCGGCATGGGCTGGAGATCAACAAGGACGGCGTGCGCCGCTCGGCCTATGAGCTTTTGGTGCATCCGGGCGTCGACATGGCGTGGCTGACGCGTGTCGAGCCGCGCTTTGCCGCGCTTGACGCCAAGACGGCGGAGCGACTCGAAACGGAAGCGAAATATTCGGTTTACCTTGATAGGCAGCAGGCCGATGTCGCGCAGATCAGGCATGAGGAATCGCGACTCATCCCCGAGATTATCGACTTTTCCGATGTTCCCGGACTTTCAAACGAGCTGAAGCAGAAGATGAAGACCCGCCAGCCGCGTTCGATCGCCGATGCTCAGCGGATGGAAGGCATGACGCCCGCTGCGCTGGCCATCATCGTGGCTCATGTCCGCAACGCCGAGCTCGCCGCGCGAAGGGACGTGGCGTGAGCGCCTGGGACGATCTGCAAAAGGCGGCGGGTCCGGTTTCACGTGAAACATTCGAGCGGCTTCGGGCCTTCGAAGAGCTGTTCCTGAAATGGAACCGCAGCATCAACCTGACGGCGCCATCGACACTGGACGATGTCTGGCGCCGCCACATCCTGGATAGCGCCCAACTCGCGCGAATCGCACCCACTGCCACGCGCTGGGTCGACCTTGGTTCGGGCGGCGGGTTTCCGGGATTGGTGCTCGGCTTTCTGCTGGCCGAGCGTGCCGGCGCATCGATCGACCTGGTCGAGAGCAACCGCAAGAAGGCTTCGTTTCTGCAATCGGTCATCGGTCAGTTCAATTTGCCGGCACGGGTCCTGGCCAAGCGCATCGACGACAGCTATGCGCTTGTTTCCGCACCGGAAATCGTAACTGCCAGAGCGCTGGCGGCCCTTCCGGATCTGCTCGACCTGGCTGCGCCGTGGCTGACCAAAGGGTCACGCGCGCTCTTCCATAAAGGCCGGGATTACCGTGCCGAGGTGGAAGAAAGCACTCACCGCTGGGGCTTCGATCTGGTAGAACATTCGAGCATGACCGACCCACACGGCGTCATCCTCGAAATCACCGAATTGCGCCCGGCGAAACAGCAATGAATTACTGGCATAGGCCCATGAGCACAGCACCGCGTATCATCACTGTTGCCAACCAGAAAGGCGGCGTCGGCAAGACGACGACGGCCATCAATCTGGCCACGGCGCTGGCCGCGATCGGCGAGCGCGTGCTGATCGTCGATCTTGACCCGCAGGGCAATGCCAGCACCGGGCTCGGCATCGACCGCAAGGACCGCACCGTCTCGTCCTATGACGTGCTGACGGGCGAGCTCGATCTGGAAGCAGCCGCCGTGCCGACGGCGGTGCCGGGCCTGTCCATCGTGCCCTCGACGCTCGACCTGCTCGGCATCGAGATGGAGATCGCCTCGGCGCCCGACCGCGTGCTCAGGCTGCGCAATGCGCTGCGCGCCGCCGCCGAGCGGTCGGCGCCGTTCGGCTATGTGCTGATCGACTGCCCGCCCTCGCTCAATCTTTTGACTTTGAATTCAATGGCCGCGGCCGATTCCGTTCTCGTGCCGCTGCAATGCGAGTTCTTCGCGCTCGAAGGTCTGAGCCAATTGCTGGAGACGGTCGAGCAGGTGCGCAGCAGCATCAACCCGGATCTCACCATCCAGGGCATCGTGCTCACCATGTATGACGGGCGCAACAACCTCGCCAACCAGGTGGTGCAGGATGTGCGCACCCATATGGGCGACAAGGTCTATGAGACGATCATTCCGCGCAATGTGCGCGTTTCCGAAGCGCCGTCCTATGGCAAGCCGGCGATCCTCTATGACCTGAAATGCTCGGGCAGCCAGGCTTATCTGCAGCTCGCCTCCGAGGTGATCCGCCGCGAGCGCAAGCTGCGCGCCGCCTGAGCGCGCCCTTTGTGGCAGCTTTGGTTAATTAGCCAATTCGATTCCGAAACGATCTGGACAAACCAATGAGCGAAGACCAATCAAGAAAAAGACTGGGCCGTGGCCTCGCGGCGTTGATCGGCGAAATCGACCGGCCGGCGGCGCCGGAAAAGCCAAGCGCGGCGGTCGCGGCGGACGGCAAGGTGCCGATCGAATTCGTCAGCCCGAACCCGAAGAATCCGCGCCGGCATTTCGGCGATGCCGAGCTCACCGACCTCGCGCAATCGATCCGCGAGCATGGCGTGGTGCAGCCGGTGGTGGCGCGCCCCTCGCCTTCGCAGCCCGGCCGCTACGAGATCATCGCCGGCGAGCGGCGTTGGCGGGCGGCGCAGCGCGCCGGCCTGACCGAGATTCCGCTGATCGTGCGCGACGTCAACGACCGCACCGCGCTGGAGCTGGCGATCATCGAGAACGTGCAGCGCGCCGACCTCAATCCGGTCGAGGAGGCGCAAGGCTATCAGCAGCTGATCGACGAGCACGGCTACACCCAGGCCGATCTCGGCCAGGTGATCGGCAAGAGCCGCAGCCATGTCGCCAACACACTACGGCTTCTGAAGCTGCCCCCCGTCATCCATAGCATGCTGGTCGACGGCGATCTCTCGGCCGGTCATGCCCGCACGCTGGTAACCGCGGAGGACCCGGCCGGGCTCGCCAAGCGCATCGTCAAGGAAGGGCTTTCGGTGCGCCAGGCGGAAGCGCTGGCGCAGATGCCCGCCGGCCCGACACCGGCCAAGACCAGGCCCGCGGCAAGCGCGTCGGACAAGGACCCCGACACGCTAGCGCTCGAGAAGCTGATGACCGATACGATCGGCATGATCGTCAGCATCGAGCACAAGGGCAAGGGCGGCACGCTCAGGGTCAACTATCGCTCGCTGGACCAGCTCGACGAGTTGTGCCGGCGGCTGAAGGACGAGCGGTAGGCGGCTGCGGCGCAACGGTATTTGCTGGAACCTGAGGTTTTGGCTTAAGGCTGGATATGCGTGATATATCGGTGATAAACAGGGCTTGGGCGATGCGCCGGCCCTTTTTTGTTGCGCGCCGATCATTGAAGGCGGGTGGCGGCAGATCTCCGACTTGAGGGAGTTGGCCGACAGGACAGGAGGGACGCTGTCCGGCCAGCGTATCAGCGCTTCTCTAGCCCCAACCCACGCGTCGTTATCCCCGGGCTTGACCCGAGGATCCATTCCGTGACCGAGGCCGAAGGGCTCAGCGGTACAAAATTCTGTAAACGTTGCAATGCCTTAGCGTCACGGAATGGATTCTAGAGTCTGCGCGCGTCGCTCCGCTCCTTGCTCAGCCCTGGAATGACGACGGAGATGGTCGGCGTTCCTTCGCGCCCCCCTCTGTCCTCCCGGACATCTTCCTCACAAAGGCCCACGGGGAGATCAGCAGGCGCGTCGGTTTTCGCCAATCACAAGCGTTTTGCAGCACAATCGCGAAACACAGCCTGTCGCGTCAGTGCATCGGACAGGTTCTGCCGTTTGCGCGTCGGCAGCACCGCTGTCTGCAGCCGCACGCGGCCGAGCGACCCGACGTTCCAGCGCCGGCGCCCTCCGCTTGACAGCCCGGGGCAACGGCGTACCTTCTATTAGCTCGAACTTAAGTTATGCCCCGGCGTGCCGATCAGTCGCGATGAGGGCTCTCTGCCGTTCCGATCGTGTTCGTGAAACGGCACCGCCTCGCCAAAGCGATATGCCCGACGCGCCTGACGCAAATGGGAGGTGCAAATGGCGGTCAGTTGGCAATTGTCTGGAAGTTACTTCGAGAACTGCAGCTGCGATGTCGTATGTCCCTGTCTGCTGTCCACCCAGGCGCAGCTGACGTCGAAGCCGACGAAAGGCGTTTGCGACGTTGCCCTGGTCTTTCATATCGACAAGGGCAGTTTCGGCGACGTTCGATTGGACGGGCTCAATGTCGCGATGGTTGCTCACACGCCAGGTCCGATGGCGGACGGCAATTGGACGGCGGCGGCCTATATCGACGAACGGGCGGATGACCGGCAAACAGAGGCGCTGGGCGCCATCTTCACCGGCGCCGCGGGTGGGCCGATGGCTGCCTTCGCGCCGATGATCAGCACCAATCTCGGAGCGAAGAAGGCGCCGATCAAATACCAGGTCGACGGCAAGAAGCGGTCGGTGGAGGTTGCCGGCGTGATGCAACTGGCGGTCGAACCGTTGCCGACAATGCGCGAGGATGGCGAGATGTGGGCGGCCACCGGCCATCCCGTCAATCCAGACTGGCTCGGCCTGGCGATGGGCGCGGAAGGCAATACGTTCAGCGACCATGGCATGAGTTGGGATAATTCGCGCCGAAACGCGCACTACGCTCCGATCAATTGGTCCGGCCAGCAATAGTCCTTGACCGCATGGCCGGACGGGCTCGCCCATGACGCTGACACTGCAGCGAAACATCGTTCTCGCGCTGCTGATTGCGAGCGCCGCGGCGTCGTGGACTGTGCTCATCCGACAGCAGATCGGCATGGACGCGGACATGCGCATGGAAATCTACTCGCCCACCATGGGCATGACGGCGCCGCTCTTTCTTGCCGTCTGGATCGTCATGATGATTGCCATGATGTTTCCGACGGCCGCCCCGATGATCCTGACGTTTCACCAGGTTCAAGCGGCCAAGCGGGGGCGCGGCGAGACCTTCGTCTCCACCTGGGTGTTCGTGGCCGGCTACATGCTGGTTTGGAGCGCGATTGGCGTTCTCGCCTTTGCCGGCGCGGCCGGCGCGGAGATGCTTGGCGGGCAGATGGGAATGTCTGCCGCGATGGCCGCGCGCATCGGCGGCGTGCTGCTGATCGTTGCGGGTGCTTATCAGCTCTCCCCATTGAAGGATATTTGCCTGGCCAAATGCCGCACGCCCATCGGTTTCATCCTGACCTCATGGCACGACGGTCGTTGGGGCGCGGCACGCATGGGCATCGAGCATGGAGCCTTTTGTCTCGGCTGCTGCTGGCTCCTGTTTCTCGCCCTCTTTCCGCTCGGGATCATGAATGTCGCCGCAATGGCCGTGGTCACCTTGCTGATCTTTGCGGAAAAGACCCTCCAGTCAGGAGAGCGGATAGCCAAGCTGTCGGGAATCGCTCTGCTCCTTTACGGCGCGGCGGTGCTGGTCTTTCCACAGGCGCTGCCGACCTTCCAGCCGATGGACGCGATGATGATGAATTGAGAATTGAGCAACGACAGGGCAGGACGTATCCTTCGTCATTCTAGGGCGGAGCAAGGAGCGAAGCGACGCGCGCAGACCCTAGAATCCATGCCGTGACGGTTGAGAGCCGCCACGGTCCAGAACGCTCACCAGCCGATTCCGCGAAACAGCTCGAACCATTCCAGGTTGCTCTTCTCGATCAATTCCATCTTCCATTGGCGTGGCCAGCGCTTCAATGATGTCTCACGCTGGATGGCGTCGGTGATGTCGAGATGCTCTTCGTACCAGACCAGACGCTGCACACCGTAACGGCTGGTGAAGCTGGAGCCTTGGCCGGTCTTGTGCTCCGGCATCCGACGAGCAAGGTCATTGGTGACGCCGATATAGATCGTGCCGCCTTTCTGGCTCGCGGTCATGTAGAGGTAGCCTGTCATGTGGCGATCTTACCTGGCGCCATTGCCAGCCGCTATTCTGGACCGT
>NZ_VFTM01000022.1:0-112763 GCF_006439555.1 Mesorhizobium sp. B3-1-6
TTCAGGGGCGGGTCGCTTCAACATGACCCAGTGAATCAAAAACCCCCGGCAAATGCCAGAGGTTTGTCAGCAGTCTGAGGGCGGCCCAACGGCCGCCCTTTCTTTTTGCGCAGTCCTCTGCTGTTATCGAGGCAGGAAAGAGAACCTGCACAAATTATGAGCAATGTTGCGATCAGGGCCGCCACCGCGGCCGACCTCGACCGAATCACCGAAATCTATGCCGATGCGGTCGCGCATGGCACGGCGAGCTACGAGCTGGAGCCGCCCAGCCGCGCCGAAATGGGCGACCGATTCGACAGCCTGGCGGCCGGCGGCTTTCCTTATCTCGTGGCGGAGAATGACGGCATCGTGCTCGGCTATGCCTATGCCGGGCCGTTCCGGCCCCGCCCCGCTTACCGATTCGTCATCGAGGATTCGGTCTATGTCGCGCCGGAGGCCAAGGGGCAGGGCGTCGGCTTCCTGCTGATGCAGGCGCTGATCGAGACGGCGCGCGCGGCGGGCTTCCGCCAGATCATCGCGGTGATCGGCGACGGCCACACGGACAGCGCCTCGGTGCGGCTGCACGAGAAGCTCGGCTTCCGCCATTCCGGTCGCCTGGAAGGATCCGGCTACAAGCACGGACGCTGGCTGGACACGGTGTTCATGCAGCTTTCGCTGAATGGCGGCGCGGAACTGCCGCCCGATCCGAATTCGCTGCCGGAACGGAAGTTTCGCGAAAGGCTGAAGGGGAATTGAAGAACTGTGGAATTGGGCAATTGAAGAAAGATATTCAGAGTCCTTTTCTCCAGTTCCTCAATTCCTCTTTCCGGATTACGCCTCGACAAGCTTCAGCTTGGCATCGAACACGCCAAGCACGCGGCCGAGTTCCTGGCTGCGCTTCAGGATGCGGCCGCCTGCGGCGATGACGGCAAAAGCGCCTTGCCGGCGTGCCAGCCTGGGGTCCTTGACGATCTGGAAAAGCGGCACTTCGCTGGCCCGGCGGAAGACGGAAAAGACAGCGCGATCAGTGAGATGGTCGATCGCGTAGTCGCGCCATTCATTGGCCGCCACCATGCGTCCGTAAAGCCTCAGAATCTGGTCGAGCTCGCGCCGGTCGAATCGCACCGGCTGGTCGAGGCGGGCGTTGCGCGCCTCGTGCAACGGGATCAATATTCCGGATGCTTCCCCATCCTCCGTCCCGCTGCTGTGATCGGTCATGCCTCGATCCTTCGATTGAATCATGCGCCGGCCAAGGTTCGCGCTTTCGCGGTCGAATTGCAAGGCCTGGCTAAGCAGGCCCGATGGTCGCGCGGTTTCCCAAACGTCCAGTCACGTTTGCGAAACACATGTTGGAATTGGTGATGCTCTGCCACATTCTCGCCACAAATAATCCGCGCTCATGCCCCAATGTCCGACGAATTTACCGGCGTTGCCTGAGACGGTTCGGTCCGGCACCGGCTCGTAAACCCCAAGCCCCCCGCCCACGGGTCAGCGTCGGATCGAACCAACCTCGGTTTTTCCTTGGAAAAATCAGGTGCGACGATCCCAAAACCTGAATGACCGGCGTCAGAAGCAAGCTGACGCCGGTTTTTTGTTTTCCTTCACCCTTGTCTACGGCATGCACACATTTCCAAGCGGCTGGTCTTGGCGATAGCGTGAATGGCAGCTTGGCGCATGCATTGTCTTATGCAGCGCTGGTCGACCCCCACTCCGTCTCGGCTTCGCCGAGCCACCTCTCCCCCGATCGACGGGGTAGAGGAAAGGCGCGCCAGGCTTTTTGCCGACAACGCTCGTCCAGCAAGGCTCCCTTCCTTTCCCTCCGGAGGGGGGGAAAGGTGGCGCTGCAAAGCAGCGACGGATTGGGGGAACCACGTGGCAATCAGGTCTTCGGCCGATCAATCACGCCGATCAAGGCATGCCGGCTATCCGAACTCCCAAAGATTGCCCTGCCTTGTGGTAAGAAGCGGTCCGCGCGCGAGCGGACGAGAAGCCAATTGCTAGAAGGCGGGAGCTAAAGCCGGTCGGGCTTGCGGATGAAGGCGGCGCCGAGGATCGGGCCGGGCATGCCGTCCTGACCAACCGACTGCAGCAGCACCGCGCAGCCGCCCTTCTTGGCGATCTCGGTCATCGGCAATTCGTAACGCTGCGCCTTGCCGTGCCACATGCCGGCGGTCTGGATGTCGGAAACGGCGTTCCAGTAGGTCAGGCTTCGGCCGCTGTTCTCGCCCTGGCCGATCTTCACCATCCGCGGCGGATCGAAATAGACGATCACCAGATGGGCGTCGGTCGGGCCGTTGCCGGCATCGCCCGCGTCGATCACGACACGGTCGCTGGTGCGGCTAACCTTGATGGCGACCCGCATGCCTTCGCCGGTCCTGTCCATCCGCGCCAAGGCGCCGTCGACGTCCTTGCGGCTGGCGCCGTTGACGTGGCTGCGGCCGTTGATGACGGCCTGCGGCGTGTAGACCGAGCGGCTGCCGAAGGCGCGCATATAGTCATACTGGCGCTCGGTGTTCTCCTTGGTGCTCAGCGTGTCCTGCCAGCCGAGATAGTCCCAGTAATTGACGTGGTAGGCGAGCGCGACGATGTCGTCCTTGCCGGCGAGCTCGGCAAACAACTCGTCGGCCGGTGGACAGGAACTGCAGCCCTGGCTGGTGAACAATTCGACCACGCCCAAAGGTTTGTCGGCTTGAGGCTTGCCGGTCGCGGCCTTCTCAGGCTCGGCTGCCAGGGCCACGCCGCCCAACGCCGTAAAGGCCAGCGCTACTGCCGCAAGCCGCAATCGTCCTCGAAATGCCATGACTTTTCCAATTCCCGCCGGTGACGCCGGCCTTGTTCTGATTGCTAAAATATGTGGCAGAAGCGCCAGTCAACGGGAAGTCACGTTGCGGTGAAATTTTTGCTGTTGCAGCCGCAGGTAAGGGCGCAATAGGAGAGGCGATTGCATTTCAAGGCGTGGTTCGATTCGGGAGCAGCATCCTCACCATGTGGCAAACTCTCCTGACCCCTGTCGATCTCTATTGCGAACGGACGGGGCCTGGACTTTGGGCCGAGCCGGCTAATGCTTTGACCAACCTGGCTTTCATTGCCGCGGGACTATGGGGCGTCCAGCAGGTGCGGCGATACAAGACCGGCGCCTTCGCCGAAGTGCTGGCCTGGTGGGTGGTGGCGATCGGCATCGGCTCGACCCTTTTCCACACCTTCGCCAGCAAAGGCACGATCTGGGCCGACATCCTGCCGATCGCCGGCTTCACGCTGGCCTACACGCTGTTCAACCTGCGGCGTTTCCTCGGTATGGAATGGGGCAAGGCGATCCTCGTCTTCGTCGCCTTCTATGCCGTGGCCGGCCTGATCGCCTACGCCGTGCCCGACTGGCTGCGCCAAGCGTCGAACGGCACTACGGGCTACCTGCCGCCCTTCCTGGCGCTCGCCTTCTTCGGAGCGTGGGCGGCGGCCACCGGCAACCGGGCCGGCTGGTACAATCTGACCGGATCGGCGATCTTCGTCGTCTCGGTCCTCTGCCGCATGATCGACCCGCTGGTCTGCACCAGCTTCCCGCTCGGCACGCATTTCCTCTGGCATGTCTTCAACGGGCTGATGCTCGCCGTGTTGCTGGCGGCGACGGCGCGGTTTGGGAAGCCGCAGGTAAGGCAGTAGGCAGTAGGCAGTAGGCAGTAGGTGTCCTTCCCTACTGCCTAATGCCTAAGCCCTATTCCCTGGCCGCTACGCGGCCAAGTCGCGCAGCACGTATTGCAGGATGCCGCCGTTCTTGAAGTAGTCGAGCTCATCCAGCGTATCGATGCGGCAGATGATCGGCACGTTCTTCACCGTGCCGTCGCCATAGGTGACCTTGGCCACCATCTTCTGGCGCGGCTTGATCGCGTCCAGGCCGTCGATCTCGACCAGTTCGTCGCCCTTCAGGTTGAGCGAGGCCCATGAGGTGCCGTCCTCGAAGACGAAGGGGATGACGCCCATGCCGACCAGGTTGGAGCGGTGGATGCGCTCGAAGGACTGGGCGATGACCGCGCGCACGCCGAGCAGGTTGGTGCCCTTGGCCGCCCAGTCGCGCGACGAGCCGTTGCCGTATTCGACGCCGGCGAAGATCACCAGCGGCACGCCTTCCTGCTTGTATTCCATCGCCGCGTCGTAGATCGACATCTCCTCCTTCGAGGGATAGTGGATCGTGTAGCCGCCCTCGCGGCCGTTCTCGCCCAGCATGTGGTTGCGGATGCGGATGTTGGCGAAGGTGCCGCGCATCATCACCTCATGGTTGCCGCGCCGCGTGCCGTACTGGTTGAAGTCGGCGACGCCGACGCCATGCTCGGTCAGATACTTGCCGGCCGGCGATGCAGCCTTGATCGAGCCCGCCGGCGAGATGTGATCGGTGGTGATCTTGTCGCCGAAAAGGCCGAGCACGCGCGCGCCCTTGATGTCGCCGACCTTGCCGAAGGAGCGGCCCATGCCGGCGAAATAGGGCGGGTTCTGCACATAGGTCGAGTGGTTGTCCCAGGCATAGGTCTGGCCTTCCGGCGCCTTGACCTTCTGCCAGTAGGCGTCGCCCTTGAAGACGTCGGCATATTTGCGGGCGAACAGCTCGCGGGTGACGTTCTTCTCGATGAACTCCTGGATCTCGGCCGAGGTCGGCCAGATGTCCTTGAGATAGACCGGCTTGCCGTCGCTGCCTTCGCCGAGCGGCTCGGTGGTGAGGTCCCTGGTCACTGTGCCGGCCAGCGCATGCGCCACCACCAGCGGCGGCGAGGCGAGGTAGTTCGCCTGCACGTCCGGCGAGACGCGGCCTTCGAAGTTGCGGTTGCCGGAAAGCACCGCGGCGGCGATCAAGCCTTTATCGTTGATGGTCTTGGAGATCGGTGCCGGCAGCGGGCCGGAATTGCCGATGCAGGTGGTGCAGCCGAAGCCGACCAGGTTGAAACCGATCTGGTCGAGCTCCTTCTGCAGGCCGGACTTTTCGAGATATTCGGCCACCACCTGGCTGCCGGGGGCGAGCGAGGTTTTCACCCACGGCTTCTGCTTCAGGCCGCGGCGGTTGGCGTTGCGAGCAAGCAGGCCGGCGCCGATCAGCACGCTCGGGTTCGAGGTGTTGGTGCAGGAGGTGATGGCGGCGATGACGACGTCGCCATGGCCGAGATCGTAGTCGGTGCCTTCGACGGCGTAGCGCTTCGAGATCTCGGCGGCCTTCTTGTATTCTGTCTCCATCGCCTTGGCGAAGCCGGCGGGGATGTCCTGCAGGGCGACGCGGCCCTCTGGGCGCTTCGGGCCGGCCATTGACGGCACGACGTCGCCGAGGTCGAGCTCGAGCAGGTCGGTGAAGACCGGATCGGCCGAGCCCGCGTCGCGCCACATGCCTTGCGCCTTGGAATAGGCCTCGACCAGCGCGATGCGGTTCTCCTCGCGGCCGGACATGGTGAGGTAGCGGATGGTTTCCGAGTCGACCGGGAAGAAGCCGCAGGTCGCGCCATATTCCGGCGCCATGTTGCCGATGGTGGCGCGGTCGGCCAGCGTCATGTTGGAGAGGCCGGGGCCGAAGAACTCGACGAATTTGCCGACGACGCCCTTCTTGCGCAGCATCTGGGTGACGGTGAGCACGAGGTCGGTGGCGGTGACGCCTTCCTTGAGCTTGCCGGTGAGGCGGAAGCCGATGACTTCCGGCAAGAGCATGGAGACCGGCTGGCCGAGCATCGCGGCCTCGGCCTCGATGCCGCCGACGCCCCAGCCCAAAACGCCGAGGCCGTTGATCATGGTGGTGTGCGAATCGGTGCCGACGCAGGTGTCGGGATAGGCGGTGGTTTCGCCGTCCTCAGCGTTGGTCCACACGACCTGTCCCAGATATTCGAGGTTGACCTGGTGGCAGATGCCGGTGCCGGGCGGCACGACGCGGAAGTTGCGGAAGGCCTGCTGGCCCCATTTCAGGAATTTGTAGCGCTCCTCGTTGCGCTCATATTCCAGCTCGACATTGCGGGCGAAGGCCATCGGCGTGCCGAACTCGTCGACGATGACGGAGTGGTCGATGACGAGGTCGACCGGCACCAGCGGATTGATCTTCTCCGGGTCGCCGCCGAGCGCCTTGATGCCATCGCGCATCGCCGCCAGGTCGACCACCGCCGGAACGCCGGTGAAATCCTGCATCAGCACGCGGGCCGGGCGATAGGCGATCTCGACCCCGGCGGTGCCCTTGTCGGTCAGCCAGGCGGCGACCGCCTGGATCGATTCCCTGGTGACCGAACGGCCATCCTCGTTGCGCAACAGGTTCTCCAGCAGCACCTTCATCGAATAAGGCAGCTGGGCGATGCCGGTGAGGCCGTTCTTCTCGGCCGCAACGAGGTCGAAGTAAACATAGTCCGCGCCACCCGCGGTCAGGGTGCGGCAGCAATTGAAACTGTCGAGGGATTTGGTCACGGCGATCCGTCCTTGTCTGTTCAGCCTGAAAGGGAACGGACGCCGTTGGCATGCAATCACGCGCAAAGGTGCGGGTACGGCCATTTCCGCTGTCCGCTCCCAAGCAACCCGAGCCGTTCAAGGCGGCGCGTGCGCTGGTTCGGCGCTAATTCTGATCCCGCGCCGACCGCTGGCACGGATGAACCGCATATAGAGAATTTCCTGGAATAGTTCTAGACAGTCGAAGGACGAATTTGCGTGAGCCGGAAACGGCCGCGAAACGGTGCTTTCGGGACGGGCAAGAATGCGGCTGATCGCCGAAAATCTAGGCGGCGAGCGCGGCGGCGAGACGGTTTTTTCCAACATCGGCTTCGCGCTGGACAAGGGCGAGGCGCTCATTGTCACCGGTCCGAACGGCTCGGGCAAATCGACGCTGCTCAGAATCGTCGCCGGCCTGCTGCCGGCCGCGCAGGGAAAGGTGCGGTTCGAGGATGGCGGCGAGGCCTTCCCGACGGTCGCCTCTGCTTCGCATTATCTCGGCCATCTCAACGCGATGAAGACGGCGCTCAGCGTCGAGGAGGATCTCGGCTTCTGGCGCGCCTTCCAGGGAGAGCCGGGACTGGGCGTCGAGGAGGCGCTGGAGACGGTGGCGCTCGGCGGGCTCGGACATCTGCCCTTCGGCTATCTGTCGACAGGGCAGCGGCGACGGGCCTCGATCGCGAAGCTCCTGGTGAGCCGCCGGCCGGTCTGGCTGCTCGACGAGCCGACCGCAGGGCTGGACAAGGCCTCGGAGGAGCGATTCGCGGAGCTGATGAAGGCGCATCTGCGCGACGGAGGGATTGTCGTGGCGGCCACGCATCTGCCGCTGGGGCTGGGCGGGGCGACGGAATTGAGGATGGGCGACTGATGTCGGCGCGAGGCACCCCCCTCTGTCCTGCCGGACATCTCCCCCGCAAGGAGGGAGATTGGCAGCTTCGGCGCCGGCATCTCCTTCGCGGCGTCGGTGATTGGCGAAAGTCCGCGCGACATTCGATCTCCCCCCTTGCGGGGGAGATGGCCGGCAGGCCAGAGGGGGGTGTGCCGGAGCGCCAGCCTCGCCAAGGGATCCCTTTATAATGTGGCCCCTCTTCCTGCGCGACATCCGCCTTTCCATCCGCGCCGGCGGCGGGGCGTTGATCGGGGTCATCTTCTTCCTCGCCGTCATCGTCACCATCCCGTTCGGCGTCGGTCCCGACCTCAACCTCTTGTCGCGCATCGGCCCGGCGATCCTGTGGATCGCCGCCCTGCTTGCCTGCCTGCTCGGCCTCGACCGCCTGTTCCAGGCTGATCGCGAGGACGGCTCGCTCGATCTGCTGGTGCTGAACAACGACCGCCACATGCTGGCGCTGACGGTGCTGACGAAGTGCCTGGCGCACTGGACCGGCAGCGTGCTGCCGCTGGTGGTCGCGGCGCCTTTGCTTGGCCTGTTCATGAACATGGAGCCGCTCGGCATCGGCGCCACGGCGCTCACGCTTCTCGTCGGCACGCCGGCCATCACCTTCATCGGCGCCGCGGGTGCCGCGGTGGCGGTGGCGCTGCCGCGCGGCGGATTGCTGATTTCGGTGCTGGTGCTGCCTTTGACCATTCCGGTGCTGATCTTCGGCGTTTCGGCAAGCTATGGCGCGGTGGCCGATCCGGCGCCATTCCTGCAGCCTTTCCTCATTCTTGCCGCGCTGACGCTGTTTCTTGCAGTACTCGGTCCGCTGGCGGCGGCGCTGGCGCTGCGGCATGGGACGGATTGAGACGACGAGAATGTTCCTTCACTGCGGCACCGCGACAAATTGCGGAACTGCCAGCGCGAGGTTAAGGGAAGACATGATCGCAACGATTGGCACGGCGGAGAGCGGGGAGCGGCTGACATGAGCGCGCATGCCCTCTTCGTCACCGCCGCCTATGCCATCACCGCCGTGGTGCTCGCCGGGCTGATCGGCTGGATCCTGTTCGACCAGCGGGCGCGCAAACGCGAGCTCGCGGCGCTGGAGGCGGCCGGGGTGCGCCGGCGCTCCGACAAGGCTGTCAAATCATGAGCATTGAAACCGAAACGCCGGCGCCGCGGCGCCGCCTGTTCGTGCTTCTGCCTCTGCTGGTGTTCCTGGGGCTGGCGGGGCTGTTCCTGTCGCAACTGCTCTCGGGCCGCGACGCCTCGGAAATCCCCTCGGCGCTGATCGGCCTGCCGGCGCCGCAGACCGACTTGCCGCCGCTCGGAGGGACGAGCCTGCCGGGGCTCGCGTCAAAAGACTTTACCGGCAAGGTGACGCTGGTCAACGTGTTCGCGTCCTGGTGCGCGCCGTGCCGCGAGGAGCATCCGGTGCTGCTCGGCCTGTCGCAGGACAAGCGCTTCACGCTTGCGGCGCTGAACTACAAGGACCAGCCGGAAAACGCCAGCCGTTTCCTTGGCGAGCTCGGCAATCCGTATCAGGCGATCGGCGTCGATCCGGCCGGACGCGCGGCGATCGACTGGGGCGTCTACGGCGTGCCGGAGACCTTCGTCATCGGCAAGGACGGCAAGATTGCCTACAAGCATGTCGGGCCCCTGACGCCCGACTCCGTGAGAGCGTTGCTGTTGCCGCAGATCGAGAAAGCGCTGGCGGCGCCGGGTTAGCGCGGCGGCGCCAGGTCAAGACGGATACTTGCGTCGTCATTCTAGGGCGAAGCAAGGAGCGAAGCGACGCGCGCAGACCCTAGAATCCATTCCGTGACGCTGATCGAGGAGCGCGGCGGCCTGGATTTCGGCGCTTGTGCAGCGCGTTCTGCATCGCTGCGACGCCTGGAAGTCACCGAATGGATTCTCGGGTCAAGCCCGAGAATGACGAAGTGGCCGGACGATCGGCCTGCCGCTCAGCCGTAGATCTGCTTGTGGACCTGGTAGAGCATTTCCGAACGGTCGGCGCGCAGATCGGCGAGATCGCGGCTGGACAGGTTCTCGATTTCGGCGACGAGGCGGTTGTAATGACGGCGCTTGGCCATGCTGGCGCGGGCGCGGGAGACAAGATTGTCGAACATGACAGGGTTCCTTCTTAGTTGTTCCTCCCTGACGATTGTGAAGATGACATAGGAATGGTGCGTTGCAAAAGAAAGATGTTGCAATGCACCATTGCAACCAGCGCATAGCCGGTTAATCCAGCCCTAACAGGCTATGGGCCGCACGGAGCCCCGCGCCGGCCGGGCTTCACGGATTTCTCATCTGTTTTGTCATACAAATTACGGGCCTGCCGTCTTGCCAGATCGCTTCCGGGCTGGCTTGATCCGCCCCGTCACCTGATGCCGGGAGGAAATGCATGGCGGCCGAAGACTATTACGACGTTCTCGATCCGCGCTTCGCGCGCCTGTTCAACGGCAGCGCCCAGGTGGAAAAGCTGTTCACCGGCTGCCGCTGGGCGGAAGGGCCGGCCTGGTTCGCCGCCGGCCGCTATGTCGTCTGGTCGGACATCCCGAACAACCGCATGCTGCGCTATGACGAGACCGACGGCAGCGTCAGCGTGTTCCGGCAGCCGTCCGGCAATTCCAACGGCAACACCGTCGACCGGCAGGGCCGGCTGGTGACCTGCGAGCATTCCGGCCGCCGCGTCAGCCGGACCGAATTCGACGGCTCTATCACGACCATCGCCGAGAAGTGGAAGGGCAAGCGGCTGAACTCGCCCAACGACGTGGTGGTGCGCTCCGACGGCTCGATCTGGTTCACCGATCCGAGCTACGGCATCGACACCGATTATGAGGGCGACAAGGCCGAGAGCGAGATCGGCGCCTGCAATGTCTATCGCGTCGATCCCGATACGGGCGATGTCGAGGCCGTCATCACCGACATGGTGCGACCGAACGGGCTCGCCTTCTCGCTCGACGAAAGCCTGCTCTATGTCGTCGACACCGGCCGCACGCATGGCGAGAAGAACCCGGCGCATATGCGCGTCTTCAACGTCGGCAAGCACGGCAGGAAGGTTTCCGGCGGCAAGGTCTTCGCAGACTGCACCGCCGGCCTGTTCGACGGGTTCCGGCTCGATTCCGACGGGCGCATCTGGACGAGTGCCGCCGACGGCATCCATTGCTACGATCCGGACGGCACGCTGATCGGCAAGGTCAAGGTGCCGGAAGTGACCGCCAACTGCGTGTTCGGCGGCAACAAGCTCAACTGTCTCTACATCGCCGGCACCACCTCGCTCTACATGGTGCGGCTGATGGTGAATGGGGCGAAAACCTATTGAAGGTTCTGCAGGCGCTTCTTCGGCCATTCCTGGCCTTTCTGCGCATCCCAGCAGCGCCCGCGGCGCTGCGGCTCCCGCAACCACCACCATCCGCTTTGCCGGAGCGAATTGCCAAGCCATTGCCTGACGCCAAACGGAAGAACCCACGGGGAGAACATCATGCCATTCGTCAACATCCGCATCGTCAAGGAAGTGATCGCCGCCGATCCGGCCGGCAAGAAGGCTGACATCGCCAAGAAAGTGACCGCGGCCATCATGGACGCCACCGGGCTCGGCAATGACGATGTCTGGGTGGTGTTCGAGGAGGTCAACGCCCGCGACTGGTATGTCGGCAAGACCGATGTCGAGACGCTGCGGAAGGGATAGGACGCAGCAGGTTCGGGTGCCTGAGAGGTTCTTTCGGCGACGGCGAGATATGGGCGCTTCCCTTCGCGTTCGTCATCCTCGGGCTTGACCCGAGGATCCATTCCGTGATCTTCGACGTCGAGCGCAACGGGGCAGAATTCTGTAAGCGTCGCAACGCCTTAGCGTCGGGTCTGCGCCGCGTTGCTTCGCTCCTTGCTCCGCCCTCGAATGACGACCTTATGTTTGTCCGCGAATAAAACTCGCAAAACCCCGCACCGCCTCACGGATCGCCCGCCGGTTCGCATCCTCGCTGAGAATCGCCTCCATCTCCGCCGGCTTCTTGCCCAGCAGCGCGATCTCCAGCGTCCCCTCCTCATACATCGCGAACGACATCGTCCGCATGATCTCGGCCAGTGCCGCCCGCGCATAGAGCGAACGGGGCGAGGCGTGGACCAGCATCGCCGGCTTGCCCACCGCGGCGTCGCGCGAGACCAGCCAGTCCAGCGCATTCTTCACGCCGCCGGGCACGCCATGCGCATATTCCGGGCAGGAGACGACGACGCCGTCGGCCTGGGTGACCATCTCGATCAGGCGTGCCGCTTCCGGCGGCGTGCGCTCGCCCTCGTCGTCGGGGTTGAAAATCGGCAGCCGGCCAAGGCCGTCATAAACCTCGACACGGCAGTCCGCGGGCGCGTTGGCGGCCAATGCGGCGACCAGGGCCGAGTTGGTCGAGGCGGCGCGCAGGCTGCCCGATATGGCAATGATCTCGATCAAGGGAAGGAGCTGGACGAAGAGTTGAGTCGTCCGCGAAGCCTACCACATGGTCTGGCGGTAATCGTCGTCCAGCTCGCGGTCGATCTCGCCGGCGCTTTCGCCAAGAGCCAGCTGGTCGCGTATGATCTGGCCGAGCGTCGGCAGGGTCGCGCGGTCGTACCAGGTCTCCGGCTTCCACAGATCCGAGGGCATGAAGGCCTTGGCGCAATGCATATAGGCGGCCTTGACCGTCACCACGATGACGCTTTGCGGCTCCTTGCCGTCGACCGCAAGGCGCTCGCGTAAGAGGGGATCGACGGTGATGCGGGCATCGCCATTGACGCGCAGCGTCTCGTTCATGCCGGGGATGAGGAAGAGCAACCCGACCGACGGATTGCGGATGATGTTTTCCAGCGTGTCCAGCCGGTTGTTGCCGGGGCGATCGGGAATGGCGATGGTGGAGTTGTCGAGGATGGCGGTGAAGCCGGGCTTGTCGCCATTACAGCGCCGCGCGTCCTTTGGACGCGCAAAGGACGCTGTAACACTTTTGATTTGGCGCATGATCCTTTCCGAAAATCGATTTCGATTTTCGGGGTCATGCGCTAGGCGTCACATCGGCATTGCCGGCGCCGTCGGAGGAGCCGATCAGCGCGAAGGGGCTCTTGCCGATGAAGGAACGGCAATGGCCGTCGAGGCTTTTGAGCTCCTTGCGGATCGAGCCGTCGGTCGGCCGCGGTGTCTTGTAGACCGTCCTCAGCTCGTCATGTGTGGTCAGGAATTCCATGCCGCCCCCTTATTTTGACGCAATTTCGGACGGAAAACCGGCAGCCACTTTTCCTGGAATTGCTTTAATTTCCGGCCTTCTCTTGCTTGGACTTTTCCTCAAGCGAATGGCGCATGATCAGCGGCATCTGGCTGAAGGTGAACAGCAAGGTGATCGGGATCGTGCCCCAGACCTTGAAATAAAGCCAGGTCGCCTCGGAAAAGTTGCGCCACACGACCTCGTTGAGCACGGCGAGGAAGAGGAAGAACAGCCCCCAGCGGAAGGTCAGCTTGCGCCAGCCCTCGGCATCGAGCTGGAAGGCGGAATCGAAAACGTAACCAAGCAGCGACCGGCCGAACAGAAGCCCGCCGAGCAGCGTGACGCCGAACAGCGAATTGATGATCGTCGGCTTCATGAAGGCGAAGGTCTTGTCCTGCAGGTAAAGCGCCAGCGCGCCGAAGACGAAGACGACGATCGCCGAGACCAGCGGCATCAGCGGCAGGCTGCGCGTCAGCAGCCAGGAGACGCCGAGCGAAAGCGCCGTCGCGACCATGAAGAAGGCGGTGGCGATCAGGATCGGCTCGCCGAGATGGCTGAGTATCGGAAATTTCTCGGCCAGCCATTCGCCGCGGATGGTGGCGAAGAAGAACACGAGCCCTGGCCCAAGCTCGAGCAGGAACTTCAAGCCGGGGTTGATCGGCTTGCGGCGAGGATCGGATGGGTCGCGTTCGAGGATGTTCATAAAAGTCCTTCTTGCGCATGATCTGGCCGAAAAGCAGGCGGCCCTTCCAAGATCGCGCCTTTGTTCAAGCCACGCCGGCGATCGCCCTGGCGAATTCGCTGGCGGAAAACGGTTCGAGGTCGTCGACCTGCTCGCCGACGCCGATGAAATAGACCGGCAGCCGATGCTTGGCGGCGATCGCCACCAGAATACCGCCGCGCGCCGTGCCGTCCAGCTTGGTCATCACCAGCCCGTTGACGCCGGCGACGTTGCGGAAGATCTCGACCTGGTTCAGCGCGTTCTGGCCAGTGGTGGCGTCGACCGTCTGCAGCACCGTGTGCGGCGCTTCGGGATCGAGCTTGCCCAACACGCGCACGATCTTTTCCAGCTCCGCCATCAGCTCGGTCTTGTTCTGCAGCCGGCCGGCCGTGTCGATGATCAGCACGTCGGAGCCGGCCTCCTTGGCCTTCTCGAAGGCGTCATAGGCGAGGCCCGCCGCATCGGCGCCGAGTTTCGAGGCGACGACCGGCGATTTCGTCCGCTCGCCCCAGATCTTCAACTGCTCGATCGCGGCGGCGCGGAACGTGTCGCCGGCTGCCAGCATCACCTTGAGGCCGCCATCGGTGAGCTTGGCGGCAAGCTTGCCGATGGTGGTGGTCTTGCCGGTGCCGTTGACGCCGACGACCAGGATGACATGCGGCTTGTGGCTGAGATCGAGCTCGAGCGGTCTTGCCACCGGCGTCAGCACCTTCTCCACCTCCGCGGCCATCACGGCGCGGACTTCCGAGTCCGAGACATCCTTGCCGTAGCGGCTCGAGGCGAGAGAATCGGTGACGCGCAGCGCGGTCTCCACGCCGAGGTCGGCGCGGATCAGCACGTCCTCCAGGTCCTGCAGCGTCTCCTCGTCCAGCTTGCGCTTGGTGAAGACGCCGGCAATGTTGCCGGTAAGCTCGCGCGAGGAGCGGGCGAGCCCTTCGCGCATGCGCTGGAACCAGGAGCGCCGCGGCGCCGGCTCCGGCGCCTTTACCGGCTCCGCCGTCTGCTCGACCTTCTTTGAAACCGTCACCTTGCCGGCAGAGGGCGTGGGCTTTGGCGGCCGCGGCACGGCCTCCGGTTCCGGCGCGATCTCGGCCAGGATCGGCTGCGGCTCGACGGGCGCTGGCTGTCGAATAGGAGGCGCGATTTCCGCGCCGGTTTCGGCGGATGGTTCCACAGAGGGCGGCGCCACTGGCGGAACCTCGATGGGCGGCGGCGTTTCGACCGGGACTTCGGCAGGCGGCGTCGGCACTTCGACCGGTGGCTGTTCCGGCTGCGGTTCCGGACGCGAAGGCTCGATGTCCGGCTGAGTCGGCGCGGGTGCGGGCACTTCCTGCGGAGCAGGTTCGGGTTCCGGTGTCGGCTCGGGTTGTGCCGGCGGCACTTCCTCGGGGGCAGGCGGCTCCGGCTTCTCGGGCGCCGGTTGCGGCTCTTCTTCCGGCTCGGGCTGCGGCAGCGGTTCCGGCTCGGCGGGAATGGTCGGCTCCGGTGCCGGCGGGATGGATGGAGCAGGCTCGGGCTTCGGCTCTTCGGGAACCGATTGAGGCTCGGCCTCCGGCTTCAGCGCGTCGAGCGCGTCCCACTTGATCGGCGGCAGCGTCTCGTCGGCGCGCTCCTCGACGACCTCTTTTCTGCCGAACGAAAATATCTTCTTGAAGAAACCAGCCATGCGTCTCGCAGTCTCAGGCGGCTTGCGCGGCAGAGGGCGCCGCAATCAGTCGGGCGCCGTCATGGCCGGCGATCACGGCATCGACGATCTCCCCGGGCGCGCCGGTGTCGATCGCGACCAGCGTGAAACCCTCGGTGCGGCCAAGTCCGTCGCGCTCGACCAGGATCGACTGTCGCGTGCCGGGAAGCGACGAAAGGTGACGACGATAGGCGGCCTCGCCCGCCGCGCGCAGCCTTGCGGCGCGCGCCTTCACCACCTCGCGGCGGACCTGGGGCATGCGCGCGGCGGGCGTGCCTTCGCGTGGGCTGAACGGAAAGACGTGGAGATGCGTCAGCCCGCATTCCTCGATTATTCTTTCCGAATTCTCGAACATCGCCTCGGTCTCGGTCGGGAAGCCGGCGATGATGTCGGCGCCGAAGACGATTGCAGGACGCAGCTTGCGCACGTCCTCGCAGAAGCGGATCGACTGGTCGCGCAGATGCCGGCGCTTCATGCGCTTCAGGATCATGTCGTCGCCCGACTGCAGCGACAGGTGCAGATGCGGCATCAGCCTCTGCTCGGTGGCGATGGCGTCGAGCAGGTCGTCGTCGGCCTCGATGGAATCGATCGAGGACAACCGCAGCCGCTTCACGTCCGGAACCTGGCGCAGGATCGTCTTCACCAGCTTTCCAAGCTTTGGGCTACCGGGTAGGTCGGCGCCGAAGCTGGTCATGTCGACGCCGGTCAAAACGATCTCGGCATAGCCGTTGCCGGCCAGCCGCTTGACCTGCTCGACCACCGCGCCCATCGGCACGGAGCGCGAATTGCCGCGGCCGTAAGGGATGATGCAGAAGGTGCAGCGATGGTCGCAGCCGTTCTGGACCTGGACGAAAGCGCGCGCCCGGCCCTCGATGGCGTCGACCATGTGGCTTGCCGTCTCGCGCACGGAAAAGATGTCGTTGACGCGCGCCTTCTCGGTGTCGTTGACGCCGAAATCGGGCAGCGCGCGGTAGGAGTTGGCCTTGAGCTTTTCCTCATTGCCAAGCACCAGGTCGACCTCGTCCATGGCGGCGAAATTCTGCGGCTCGGTCTGCGCCGCGCAGCCGGTGACGATGATGCGGGCCGAAGGGTTCTCGCGGCGCGCCTTGCGGATCGCCTGCTTGGCCTGGCGCACCGCTTCCGCCGTGACGGCGCAGGTGTTGAAGATGACAGCGCCGCCCTGAAGCGCGCCGAGGCCGGCGCTTTCGGCCTCGCGGCGCATCACTTCCGATTCATAGGTGTTGAGGCGGCAGCCGAAGGTGACGACGTCGATACCCTTGCCGGTGGGGGCTTGGGGCGCGCCCTTTTGAAGGGCGGACATCAGGCGGCGCTTTCGGTGTCGCGAGCCCAGGCGCCGGTCGAGGGATCGAAGCTGCCGGAAAATTCCCATTCGGCCGCGCCGGTCAGGATGACGTGGTCGTCATTGCGCCATTCGACATTGAGCTCGCCGCCGCCCGGCGTCAGCAGCGAAACGCTGCGGCCGGTGCGCCTGGTGCGGGCGGCCGCGACCACGGCGGCGCAAGCCGCCGAGCCGCAGGCCTTGGTGAGGCCGGCGCCGCGCTCCCAGGTGCGGATGATCATGGTTTCAGGCGAGGTCACCTGGGCGATGGTGATGTTGGCGCGCTCGGGAAAGATCGGATGGTTCTCGAGCAGCGGGCCGAAGCGGGCGAGCTCGTAGGACCAGACGTCGTTGTCGACCCAGAAGATGGCATGCGGGTTGCCCATCGACAGCGCCGAGGGCGAATGCAGCACCGGGGCGTCGATCGGGCCGATCTGCAATTCGATCATGCGGGTATCGCGGAATTCTTCCGCCAGCGGGATCTCCCGCCAGCCGAAGCGGGGCTTGCCCATGTCGACCGAGATCAGGCCGTCGGCGTGCTCCTGCGCATTCACGATGCCGGCGCGGGTCTCGAAGCTGAAGCTCTTGTTGCCCGTCTCGGCAGCCAAAGCCTGCACCACGCAGCGCATGCCGTTGCCGCAGGCCTGCGCGCTGGTGCCGTCGGAATTCAGGATGTCGACATAGTAGGCGGTGCCCGGCGTCTTCGCATCGTGGATCGCCATGATCTGGTCGAACTTCGTCGCCTCGCCGGCATTGAGCGCGATCGCCGCCGCGGCCGTTACCTTGTCGGCACGGCCGCGCATATCGGCAACGATGATCTCGTTGCCGATGCCGTTCATCTTGGCGAAGGGGGCGGTGCCTGCCATCTAACCGGTCATTCCAATCCGTTTGGGCGCTATATGGCGGAAACGGGCGGGAATTACCAGTCCGGCCAGGTGGCGACGACCAAGAGGTCGCGCCGCGATGACCAAGGGGTCGCGCTTAAGTTACTGCGAAGACGCCGAGCACGATCAGCAGGAAGATGATCAGCACGATGCCGATAAGGATGCGCGCGCCCGTGGCGGCGGCGCCGGCCAGCGCCGGCATGCCAAGCAGGCTCGCGGCGGCGGCGACAATCAAAAGGATGATGATCCACTTGATCATGGGGAAGCTCCGGCGAAATTGCGTCGCGAACCAACGCGTTTCGCCGGCTTGGGTTCCTTTGTCAGACGGGCGGCACGTCCCATACCTCTGCGGGCCGCATGGCGCGGAATCGTTCCGAGGGCAAGCCTTCAGCCGCCAGCGCCTCGGCCAGTTTTTGCGCCGGCTCCTCGATCGGCTCGTCGGTGAGATGGAATGTGCCCCAATGGCAGCCTGCGGCGTGAGCCGCATTGCACAGCTTCATGCCCTGAACGGCTTCCTGCGGGTTCTGGTGCTGCGGCGCCATGAACCAGCGCGGCTCATAGGCGCCGATCGGCAGGATGGCGAGGCGGAAGCCGCCATGCTTTTGTGCCATCAGCCGGTAGTTGATGCCGTCATGGAAACCGGTGTCGCCGGCGAAATAGATATTGCCCGCCGCCGTCTCGATGACGAAGCCCGCCCACAGCGCCATGCGGCGGTCGCGCCCGCCGCGCGCCGACCAGTGATGCGCTGGCTCGATGTGGATGGCGGCCGCGCCGACGCTCAGCCTGTCGCCCCAATCATGCACGCTGAGCCGCATGCCGGGCGCCGCCCGGCCGATGATGGCGTCATTGCCGAGCGGCGCGATCACCAGCGGATCGTGGCTCTCTTTCAGCCGCTTCAGCGTGGCGAGGTCGAGATGGTCGTAGTGATTGTGGCTGATCAGGACCAGGTCGATCGGCGGAAGGTCGGCCAAGATAATTCCCGGCGCATTGACCCTTCTCGGGCCGGCGAAGGCGAAAGGCGAGGCGCGCTCCGACCAGACCGGATCGGTCAGGATGTTCAAGCCCGCCGTCTGGATGAGCAGCGAGGCATGGCCGACCATGGTAAGCCTCAGCGCGCTGCCTTCCACCCGTAGGTCCGGCTTGGCCGGGGGATAAGGGCTCGGAAAGGTGGCCGGCCATTTCGCCCGCCCGCCGCCGAACTGCCATTTGAGGAGATCGGTGAAGCGCCCGGGCGGCTTGCCGCCGGGATTGAAGAACAAGGCGCCGTCGAAATGATCGCTGGGCGGCCCGCTGTAGTAGCGGTTGGCGGTTCCTGTTCTCGCGGCCATCCTGTCTCCCGCCCGCTTGTGTCATTTCCTGAGATAAGGACGCGCCTGCCTGGCGCAAGCTTTTTGCCGGCGAATGCCAATGGCCGAAGCCCGGCTCGTCTAGGATCCGGAGACAGGGGGTGATCGCCATGGCAATGAAGCGAACCAAGACACCGTGGATGAAGGCCGAGGATTTCGGCCGCTCGCTGCCGCATGGGGTCGGCGTCAACCTGTTGGTCACCGACATGGCGGCGATGGAGGCTTTCTGCCGCGACGTGCTTGGCGCGCGGATCATCTATGCCGACGAGGACTTTGCGGCGATCGAGCTTCTGGGCTCAATCTTCATGCTGCATGCCGACCATTCCTATCTCGACAATCCGATGACCGGTGTCACGGCGGGCGCCGAGACACGCGGGGCCGGCATAGAGCTGCGGCTTTACGGCGCCGATCCGGATGCGGTCGAGAAAAAGGCGGCGGCGCTCGGCCACATCGTGCTGGCCGGCTCGATCGACAAGCCGCATGGCCTGCGCGAATGCTATATCGTCGGCCCGGACGGCTATGTCTTTGTGCCGAGCGCTCGGATTTAATGCTCCATTTCAACAGCTTAGGAGAGTGTTCCGGCATTTTCCCAGCTTCGGTTCCCCGCTGCGATAAATTTGCAACAGCTGGCTCGAAAACCCTATTTTAACCATATCAGGTTGAAATTCTGCCACCTTCGCCATCTTGGTGAAGCAGAGATTACGCGGATGGCTCCCCCCGGCCGGATCCGACGGAGGTTTTGATGAATTTTTCGATGACCTGCCCCTTTTCGCGGCTTCACCTCTTTTCGAAGAGTGGCCTCGTGGCCGTATCGCTGGCCGCGCTGGTTGCGAGCGGCTGCTCAACCTCGCGCTTCCCGTCGATGGACGACCAGCAGCCGGCGCCGCTGACCCCGGCGCCCTCCGGCACGGTGACGCAGAATCAGCTGCCGCCGCCGGCCTCCCCCGGCGCCACCGATCCGTCGCAATTCCCGACCGCTCCGAAGAACAGCCAGGTCGCCTCGCTGCCGCCGGATGGCACGGCGCCCGCCGGCGCCACCGATCTCACCGCGGCCAGCGTCGCCGGCGTCTGGAACGTCAACGTCTCCGGGCAGAGCTGCAAGGTGGCAACGCCGCAGACCAAGTTCGGCGCCGGCTACCGTGCCGGTCCGCTGCACTGCCCGGCTCCGATCGACGGCATCAAGTCGTGGAACGTCGCCGGCAAGCAGCTGACGCTCTATGACGAAAATGGCGGTACGCTGGCTAGGCTCTATTCGTCGGGCGGCGAAAAGTTCGACGGCCAGACTTCCAGCGGGCAGCCGATCTCGCTTACAAGGTGAGCGAAACCGACTATTGCTTCCACGCAATTCCGGGCGGAAAGCCGGAATTGCTCCAGCTGACGTGACCCATGCATCTTCGCGACGGTATCCAGACCCATGCGACCGTCAGGCAGCGCTATGACCATCTCGTCCAGAGCGGCGCGGTCGAGCGCGACCCGGCGCAGGAGCGCATCGTGGCAGCGCTCGACCGGCTGATCGAAGAGATCTCGGCAAAAAGGCTGGCGCAGAAATCGAGCGCGCTGGGCTGGCTGTTCGCGGCCAAGCGGCAGCCGCGCGAGCCGGTCAAGGGCCTCTACATCCATGGCGGCGTCGGCCGCGGCAAGACCATGCTGATGGACATGTTCTTCGAATTGCTGCCGGTTCGGCGCAAGCGCCGTGTGCATTTCAACGACTTCATGGCCGATGTGCAGGACCGCATCCAGAAGCACCGGGCGGCGCGAAAGAACGGCGACGTCAAGGAAGACGACCCGATCCCGCCTGTCGCCCGGGCGCTGGCCGATGAAGCCTGGGTGCTGTGCTTCGACGAGTTCTCCGTCAGCGACATTGCCGACGCGATGATCCTGTCGCGGCTGTTCTCGGCGCTGTTCGCTAGCGGCGTGGTGCTGGTCGCCACCTCCAACGTGGCGCCGGAGAACCTCTATCGCGACGGGCTGAACCGCCAGCTCTTCCTGCCGTTCATCTCGCTGCTCGAGCGCAACGCCCATGTGATGACGCTCGATGCCGAGAAGGACTACCGGCAGGAAAAGCTCGACCGCCAGCCGGTTTATGTCACGCCGGACGATGCCGCGGCCGAGCGCGCGCTGGACGAAGCCTGGAAGGCGATGACGTATGGCCAGCCGGCCGGCGAAGTCACGTTGACGCTCAAAGGCCGCCACCTCGTCGTGCCGCGCGCCGCCGGCGACGCCGCGCGCTTTTCCTTTGCCGATCTTTGCGAAAAGCCGCTCGGCGCGCGCGATTATCTGGCGATCGCCGGCCGCTTCTCGACCGTGTTCATCGACCATGTGCCGGTGCTTGGCGAAGGCATGCGCAACGAGGCCAAGCGCTTCATCCTTTTGATCGACACGCTTTACGACCACCGCATGCGGCTGGTGATGAGCGCCGCGGCGCCTCCGCAAGGGCTCTACACGGCCAAGCGCGGCACGGAGGTGTTCGAATTCGAGCGCACCGCCTCGCGCCTGGTCGAGATGCAGAGCCGCGACTGGCTGGACGACTGGACGGAGCGGCGGAAGGACGGGGCGGCGACCGCCGCGGCGAGACAGGCGCAGGGGTAGAAGGGGTTACCTTCGTCATTCTAGGGTCTGCGCGCGTCGCTTCGCTCCTTACTCCGCCCTAGAATGACGAAGCGGAGGGGTCTTCGGCTAGTCTCCAAGTCGATACACATACATCACGAAATCCTCCGCCTTCCCATGCGGCTCCCGCCTTGTCTCGTAAAGCGCCCGCGCCGGCTCGTTATCGGGCTCGGTCCCCACCCATGCTTCCTCGCAGCCATGCTCGCGGCCGATCTCGAACATGGCGTCGAGCATTTTTCGTGCGATTCCCTGCCGCTGGAAGGGCGGCGCCACGCCGACCTCGTCGACATAGAGCTCGCTCACCTTGTCCGGGTGGCGGTGGATGACGGCGGCGCATTGGCCGACCACGGTTTGGCCAACTATAGCCACGATCATGAAATGGCCGGGCGCGGCGAGATAGGCGGCGAGGCGGTCGGGCCGCACCGGCTCGTCGAACACGTTGTCGGCCACCCGCATCACAAGGGCGTCATCGCCGGGATGAAGCCTTCTGATTTCGACGTTCATTGTGTAAATTCTCCTCAGTCGGCTCACAAACTTTGACGTTTACGTAATTCCCGATGCATCTAACCGATTGAAAATGTTGAGCTCAAAATAATCGTTTGAATTTCTTCCGTGTCGGCGTTATTCGGTGCGGCCAAATCTCGCGGTTTCCCGCATCCTTTCGGCCTCCCGGCCCCGTCACGACCTCGTCACAGACAAAGGAAAACATCCTCACATGGCACGCAACAAGATAGCGCTCATCGGCTCGGGCATGATCGGCGGCACGCTCGCCCATATGATCGGCCTCAAGGATCTCGGCGACGTGGTGCTGTTCGATATCGCCGAGGGCATTCCGCAGGGCAAGGGCCTCGACATCGCGCAGTCTTCTCCTGTCGACGGGTTCGATTCCAGGCTGACCGGCGTCAACGACTATGCCGGCATCGAGGGCGCGGATGTGTGCATCGTCACCGCCGGCGTGCCGCGCAAGCCCGGCATGAGCCGCGACGACCTTCTCGGAATCAACCTCAAGGTGATGGAACAGGTCGGCGCCGGCTTGAAGAAGTACGCGCCGAAGGCTTTCGTCATCTGCATCACCAACCCGCTCGACGCGATGGTCTGGGCGCTGCAGAAGTTCTCCGGCCTGCCGACCAGCCATGTCGTCGGCATGGCCGGCGTGCTCGACAGCGCCCGTTTCCGCTACTTCCTGGCCGAGGAATTCAAGGTCTCGGTCGAGGACGTGACCGCTTTCGTGCTCGGCGGCCATGGCGACTCGATGGTGCCGATGATCCGCTATTCGACTGTCTCGGGCATCCCGCTGCCCGACCTCGTCAAGATGGGCTGGACCTCGAAGGAGAAGCTCGACCAGATCGTGCAGCGCACGCGCGACGGCGGCGCCGAGATCGTCGGCCTGCTCAAGACCGGCTCGGCCTACTACGCGCCGGCGGCCTCGGCGATCGCCATGGCCGAATCCTACCTCAAGGACAAGAAGCGCGTGCTGCCCTGCGCGGCGCACCTCTCGGGCCAGTACGGCATCAAGGGCACCTATGTCGGCGTTCCGGTGGTGATCGGCGCCGGCGGCGTCGAGCGCGTCATCGAGATCGACCTCTCCAAGACCGAGCAGAAGATGTTCGATTCCTCGGTGGCGGCCGTGCAGGGCCTGACCGAGGCCTGCACCAAGATCGCCCCGCATCTCGCCGGCAAGTAAAACGTCCTTCCCCGGAGACCAAGCGCATGAACATCCATGAGTATCAGGCCAAGGCGCTGCTGAAGACGTTCGGCGCGCCGGTTGCAAGCGGCGTTCCGGTGTTCAAGGCAAGCGAGGCGGAGGCCGCGGCACAAGCGCTGCCCGGCCCGCTCTATGTCGTGAAGAGCCAGATCCATGCCGGCGGCCGCGGCAAGGGCAAGTTCAAGGAACTCGGTCCCGACGCCAAGGGCGGCGTGCGGCTGGCGAAGTCGGCGGCCGAAGTGGTCGCCAACGCCAACGAGATGCTCGGCCACACGCTGGTAACCAAGCAGACCGGTCCGGCCGGCAAGCAGGTCAACCGCCTCTATATCGAGGACGGCGCCGACATCGAGCGCGAACTCTATCTGTCGATCCTGGTCGACCGTTCGGTCGGCCGCATCGCCTTCGTCGTCTCGACCGAGGGCGGCATGGATATCGAGACGGTCGCGCATGACACGCCGGAAAAGATCGTCACCGTCGCCATCGACCCGGAAAAGGGCGTGAGCGCCGACGACGTGAAGAAGCTCAACGCCGCGTTGAAGCTGGACGGCGACGCGGCCAAGGATGGCGGCACGCTGTTCCCGATTCTCTACAAGGCCTTCGTCGAGAAGGACATGAGCCTGCTCGAGGTCAATCCGCTGATCGTCATGAAGGACGGCCATCTGCGCGTGCTCGACGCAAAAGTATCGTTCGACAACAACGCGCTGTTCCGCCACCCGGACGTGATGGAACTGCGCGACACCACTGAAGAGGACGAGAAGGAGATCGAGGCGTCGAAATACGATCTCGCCTATGTCGCGCTCGACGGCAATATCGGCTGCATGGTCAACGGCGCCGGCCTTGCCATGGCGACGATGGACATCATCAAGCTCTATGGCGCTGAGCCGGCTAACTTCCTCGACGTCGGCGGCGGCGCTTCGAAGGAGAAGGTGACGGCGGCGTTCAAGATCATCACCAAGGACCCCGCGGTCGAAGGCATCCTGATCAACATCTTCGGCGGCATCATGAAGTGCGACGTCATCGCCGAAGGCGTCATCGCCGCGGTCAAGGAAGTCGGCCTGAAGGTGCCGCTGGTGGTGCGGCTGGAAGGCACCAATGCCGAGCTCGGCAAGAAGATCATCAACGACAGCGGCTTGAACGTGGTGTCGGCCGATGATCTCGACGACGCAGCCAAGAAGATTGTCGCGGCGGTGAAGGGCTGAACGGATGCCCCCGCGCAAGATAAACTTGGTCGAGGCAGCGGATCGGACGATCACCAAGGTCTTCGATCCGCATATCGCCGGCGACGTCAACGACAGCCAGGCGAAGGTCGCCAAGTTCGGCGAGGTTTTCGACTGGCACGCGCATGACAACGAGGACGAGGCCTTCCTGGTGCTGCGCGGCAGGATCGCCATCGATTTCCGCGACGGGCCGGTCGAGCTCGGCGAGGGCGACTTCATCGTCGTGCCGAAAGGCACCGAACACCGGCCACGCTCGCTCAGCAAAGAACCTGTGGTGCTGATGTTCGAGCCGGCGACAACGCTCAACACCGGCAATGCCAAGAGCGACCTCACCGTCGCCGATCTCAAGCGGCTGTGACCATGACCGCGCAGTCTTCCACGACCAACGGTTTTTAGAAAAGGGCCACCATGTCCATTCTCGTCGACAAGAACACAAAGGTGCTGGTGCAGGGCCTGACCGGCAAGACCGGCACGTTCCACACCGAGCAGGCGCTGGCCTATCACGGCACCAAGATGGTGGGCGGCATCCACCCGAAGAAGGGCGGCGAGACCTGGACAGGCGCCAAGGGCGAGACCTTGCCGATCTTCGCCACGGTGGCGGAAGGCAAGGCAAAGACCGGCGCCAACGCCTCGGTCATCTATGTGCCGCCGGCTGGTGCTGCCGAAGCCATCATCGAGGCAATCGAGGCCGAGATCCCGCTGATCGTCTGCATCACCGAAGGCATCCCGGTGATGGACATGGTCAAGGTCAAGGCGCGGCTCGACCGCTCCACGTCGCGGCTGATCGGCCCGAACTGCCCGGGCGTGCTGACGCCCGACGAATGCAAGATCGGCATCATGCCGGGCAACATCTTCCGCAAGGGCTCGGTCGGCGTTGTTTCCCGCTCGGGAACACTTACCTATGAAGCAGTCTTCCAGACCACCAATGTCGGCCTCGGTCAGACCACGGCGGTGGGTATCGGCGGCGACCCGGTCAAGGGCACCGAATTCATCGATGTGCTGGAGATGTTCCTCGCCGACGACGAGACCAAGTCGATCATCATGATCGGCGAGATCGGCGGCTCGGCCGAGGAAGACGCCGCGCAGTTCCTCAAGGACGAAGCCAAGCGCGGCCGCAAGAAACCGATGGCGGGCTTCATCGCCGGGCGCACGGCGCCGGCCGGCCGAACCATGGGCCATGCGGGCGCGGTGATCTCGGGCGGCAAGGGCGGCGCGGAAGACAAGATCGCGGCGATGGAATCGGCCGGCATCAAGGTCTCGCCATCGCCGGCGCGGCTCGGCACGACGCTGGTCGAGGCGATCAAGGGTTAAGGCAGTAGTGAGTAGGCAGTAGTCAGTAGTGAACAGGGAAGAACGGGCGAGTAGCAGCTGAGCGGGAATTTCCATCGTTCTACTCACTACTGACTACTCACTATTCCCCTCGAAGGGAGACGGAGCCAGGCTCCGCAGACGAAAATGGCAAGACAAGATCAGGCCAACGACCAATTCTCGCTCACCTCATTCCTCTATGGCGGCAATGCCGACTATATCGACGCGCTCTACGCCGCCTATGAAGACAACCCCGCCTCCGTCGATCCGGAGTGGCAGGACTTCTTCGCGGCGCTGAAGGACGACGCGGGCGACGTCCGCAAGAACGCCAAGGGCGCCTCCTGGGCGAAGCCCTCCTGGCCGCTGACGGCCAATGGCGAGCTGGTCTCGGCGCTCGACGGCAATTGGGGGCTGATCGAGAAGGCGATCGAAAAGAAGGTGAAGGGAAAGGCGGTCATCAACGGCGCCGTGCTTTCCGACGCCGACGTGCACCAGGCGACGCGCGATTCCGTGCGCGCCATCATGATGATCCGCGCCTACCGCATGCGCGGCCATCTGCACGCCAATCTCGACCCGCTCGGCATCGCCAAGCCGCTCGAGGATTACAACGAGCTGTCGCCGGAGAACTACGGCTTCACCGAAGCCGACTACGACCGGCCGATCTTCCTCGACAATGTGCTGGGGCTCGAATTCGGCACCGTGCGGCAGATGCTGGACATCCTGGCCCGTACCTATTGCTCGACGCTCGGCGTCGAGTTCATGCACATCTCCGACCCGGAAGAGAAGGCCTGGATCCAGGCGCGCATCGAAGGCGCCGACAAGGAGATCACCTTCACCGCCACCGGCAAGAAGGCGATCCTGTCGAAGCTGGTAGAGGCCGAGGGCTTCGAGCAGTATATCGACGTCAAGTACAAGGGCACCAAGCGTTTCGGTCTCGATGGCAGCGAGTCGCTGATCCCGGCGCTGGAGCAGATCGTCAAGCGCGGCGGCCAGCTCGGCCTGAAGGAAATCGTGCTCGGCATGGCGCATCGCGGCCGCCTCAACGTGCTTTCCCAGGTGATGGCCAAGCCGCATCGCGCCATCTTCCACGAGTTCAAGGGCGGCTCGGCCGCGCCCGACGAGGTCGAAGGCTCGGGCGACGTGAAGTACCATCTCGGCGCCTCGTCGGACCGCGAGTTCGACGGCAACAAGGTGCATCTGTCGCTGACGGCCAATCCCTCGCATCTGGAAATCGTCGACCCCGTCGTGATGGGCAAGGCGCGCGCCAAGCAGGACCAGCTCGCCGGCCGCGAACGTGGCGAGGTCGTGCCGCTGTCGGAGCGCGCCAAGGTCATGCCGCTGCTTTTGCATGGCGACGCCGCCTTTGCCGGCCAGGGTGTGATCGCCGAAATTCTCGGCCTGTCGGGCCTGCGCGGCCATCGCGTCGCAGGCACGCTGCATTTCATCATCAACAACCAGATCGGCTTCACCACCAATCCGCGCTTCTCGCGCTCCTCGCCCTATCCGTCGGATGTGGCCAAGATGATCGAGGCGCCGATCTTCCACGTCAACGGCGACGATCCGGAAGCCGTGGTGCATGCCGCAAAGGTCGCGACCGAGTTCCGCATGAAGTTCCACAAGCCGGTGGTGGTGGACATGTTCTGCTACCGCCGCTTCGGCCACAATGAGGGCGACGAGCCGGCCTTCACCCAGCCGATCATGTATCGCAACATCCGCACCCATAAGACCGTGGTGCAGGTCTATGCCGACCGGCTGATCGCCGAAGGCCACGTCACCCAGGCCGAGATCGACAAGATGCGGGCCGACTGGCGCGCGCATCTGGAAGCCGAATGGGAAGTCGGCCAGCACTACAAGCCCAACAAGGCCGACTGGCTGGACGGCGCCTGGTCGGGCCTGCGCACCGCCGACAACCAGGACGAACAGCGGCGCGGCAAGACCGCCGTGCCGGTGCGCACGCTGAAGGAGATCGGCAAGAAGCTGACCGAGGTGCCGAAGGATTTCGAGGCGCACAAGACCATCCTGCGCTTCCTCGAGAACCGCCGCCAGGCGATCGAGTCCGGCGAAGGCATCGACTGGTCGACAGCCGAGGCGCTGGCCTTCGGCGCCATCCTGCTCGACGGCAATCCGATCCGGCTTTCCGGCCAGGATTCGGAGCGCGGCACCTTCTCGCAGCGCCATTCGGTGCTTTACGACCAGCGCGACGAGAACCGCTACATCCCGCTCAACAATCTGTCGGCGGCGCAGGCCGGCTACGAAGTCATCAACTCGATGCTGTCGGAAGAGGCGGTGCTCGGCTTCGAATATGGCTACAGCCTGGCCGAGCCCAAGGCGCTGACGCTCTGGGAAGCACAGTTCGGCGACTTCGCCAACGGCGCCCAGGTCGTGTTCGACCAGTTCATCTCGTCGGGCGAGCGCAAGTGGCTGAGAATGTCGGGTCTCGTCTGCCTCTTGCCGCATGGCTATGAAGGCCAGGGGCCGGAGCATTCGTCGGCGCGCCTGGAGCGCTTCCTGCAGCTCTGCGCGGAAGACAACATGCAGGTCGCCAACGTCACCACGCCGGCCAACTATTTCCATATCCTGCGCCGGCAGTTGAAGCGCGACTTCCGCAAGCCGCTGATCCTGATGACGCCGAAGTCGCTGCTGCGCCACAAGCGAGCGGTGTCGACGCTGCCGGAAATGTCGGGCGAAAGTTCGTTCCACCGCCTGTTGTGGGACGATGCGCAGCTCCTCCCCAACCAGCCGATCAAGCTGGTGAAGGACTCCAAGATCCGCCGTGTCGTGCTGTGCTCGGGCAAGGTCTATTACGACCTCTACGAAGAGCGCGAGAAGCGCGGCATCAACGACATCTACCTTTTGCGCGTCGAGCAGCTCTATCCGTTCCCGGCCAAGGCGCTGATCACCGAGCTGTCACGCTTCCGCAACGCCGAGATGGTGTGGTGCCAGGAGGAGCCCAAGAACATGGGCGCCTGGTCGTTCATCGATCCCTATCTCGAATGGGTGCTGGCGCATATCGACGCCAAGCATCAGCGGGTGCGCTACACCGGCCGGCCGGCCTCGGCCTCGCCGGCGACAGGGTTGATGTCGAAGCATCTCAGTCAGCTCGCCGCGTTGCTCGACGATGCTCTCGGCGAATAGGGCGCTTGGTGAATAAGCAGACCTGATTAAACAGACCTCAAGAAGACAACGGACAGGCACAATGGCTACCGAAATCCGCGTCCCCACTCTCGGCGAATCCGTCACCGAGGCGACTGTCGGCAAGTGGTTCAAGAAGGTCGGCGACGCGATCGCCGCGGACGAGCCCCTGGTCGAGCTCGAAACCGACAAGGTGACGGTGGAAGTGCCCGCCGCGGGCGCCGGAACGCTGGCCGAGATCGCCGTCAAGGAAGGCGAGACAGTCAATGTCGGGGCGCTGCTCGGCTCGATTTCGGCGGGCGGCGCAGCCCCGGCGACCAAGCCGCAGGCAGTCGCCCAGGCCTCCAGCCCGGATGCCGCATCCACCGGCAAGCAGGCTGCGGCCGAAACCGCCAGGATCGCTGGCGATGCCGGCCAGATCGAGCCGCGCACCATGCCGCCGGCGCCTGCCGCCGCCAAGCTCATCGCGGAGGCCAATCTCTCCGTCGACCAGTTGTCCGGCTCCGGCAAGCGCGGCCAGGTGCTGAAGGGCGACGTGCTCGACGCCATCGCCAAGGGCGCGCCGTCGCAGCCCGCCGAGACGCCGAAGGCTGCTCCGGCGCCGGTCGTTGCCCGGGCGCCGTCCTCGACCGAGGATACGCCGCGCGAGGAACGCGTGCGCATGACCAAGCTGCGCCAGACCATCGCACGCCGCCTGAAGGAGGCGCAGTCGACCGCCGCCATGCTCACCACCTTCAATGAGGTGGATATGAGCGCGGTGATGGCGCTGCGGTCCAAGTACAAGGACGTGTTCGAGAAGAAGCATGGCGTGAAGCTCGGCTTCATGGGTTTCTTCACCAAGGCGGTGACGCATGCGCTGAAGGAGATCCCGGCGGTCAATGCCGAGATCGACGGCACCGACATCATCTACAAGAATTTCGCCCATGTCGGCGTTGCTGTCGGCACCGAAAAGGGCCTCGTCGTGCCGGTGGTGCGCGATGCAGACCAGATGTCCATCGCCGAGATCGAGAAGGAGATCGGCCGGCTTGGGCTGGCGGCGCGAGACGGCAAGCTGTCGGTCGCCGACATGCAGGGCGGCACGTTCACCATCTCCAACGGCGGCGTTTACGGCTCGCTGATGTCGACGCCGATCCTGAACGCGCCGCAGTCCGGCATTCTTGGCATGCACAAGATCCAGGACCGGCCTGTGGTGGTCGGCGGCCAGATTGTCATTCGTCCGATGATGTATCTGGCGCTCAGCTACGATCACCGCATCGTCGACGGCAAGGAAGCGGTGACCTTCCTGGTGCGGGTCAAGGAGAGCCTGGAAGATCCCGAGCGGCTGGTGCTCGATCTGTGATCGGATCGGTCGTGCCGTGAGCAGCTGGCTGGAAAAGTTCGGGTTCGGGCTCGGCCAGACGGCGCGCGGCATGCGGCGGACTTTCCGGTGCGGCACTGTCCTGCTTGGCTTCTCCGCCGCCATCCCATCGCTCGCCATGGCCGCCGACTGGGATCCGGCGACGGCCAGCAGCAATTTCGGCATCTTTGCGCTCTCCGATGCGCAATTGGCGGAGCGCAAGATCACCGTCACGCCGATCGGCGAGCTGGAACTGCCGACCGGCGAGATCATCGCCTGCGATCCCCTGATCACGACCGACGACTGGCCGGCGCTGGCCCGCAAGGTGAAGCCGGGGCGCTATCCGGTCATGCTGTTCGAGGCGCAGGGCCGCGTCGCCGCCGCATTCCTTCGCTTCCGTTCCGGCGTGCCGGTGCGCTGGGAGCTTGCCCTTCTGCCGGGACAGGACGTTTCGACGCTGAACGGCGACGAGATCTTCGGCTATCCAGTCGATGCCGGCCTCGGCTCGTTCATGGACAAGGCCGCGATGGCCCTGATGTCGGCGGCGCAGGACAAGCTCAAGCCGGATCAGAATTATTATGACGATGTGCTGGCGGCCGAGTTCGCACCCAACCAGGACCGGTTCGTCATGCACCATCCGGACGCCGGCAATCCGGTCAACGTCGCGATGTTCTGGAGCGGCTGGGGCGATGGCTTCTATCCGTCTTTCTGGGGACTGGACGCAGCCGGCGAGCCGGTCGTCCTGATGACCGATTTCGGCGTGCTCGAAAACGCCGACGGCCGAGAAGGCGACCAGGCCAAGTGATGACGAATGCCGCCTCGCCCATGATCGGATTGATGGCCGGATCGCTGGTGCTCACTGCGGCGAGTTCCGGCGCGCAGGCCGCCTGCCCGATCCAGCTCGCTGTCTATGGCGAGGCGCAGAGCGGCGCCGAGATCGACTTTGCCCCGGCCGGCAGCTCGGCGACCATCACCAACGCCTTTCGCATGATCCTCGACAACAATGTCGTGCTCGACGGCATCGCGATGTGGACCGAGGGCAGCGCCGCGCGGCCGCATGGCTCGCTGATGTACAAATGCCCGACCGGCGACGTCACCGGCGAGGAGCTTGCCGCCTGCACGGTCTGGGAAGGCGTCATCTACAGCGCCGACGAGAAGGGCACGATCGGCCTGCTGCCGGCCGAAGGCGCCGACGCGCCGAAAAGCCTGATCTTTCCCGATCTCGGGCCGTCGCTCGAAATGTCGGCCGCTTATGGCCCCGCCGGCTTCTCCAAAGTGCCGTGGGACATCTTCGTGCTGAAAGGCTGCCAGGAATGAGCGTGGACAGGAAGACACTGCTGGTCACCGGCGGCAGCCGCGGCATCGGCGCGGCCATTTGCCGGCAGGCGAGCGAGGCTGGTTATCGCGTGGCGGTGAACTACGTCTCCAACCAGTCGGCTGCCGATGCTCTTGTCGCCGAACTCAAAGCCGCTGGCGGCGACGCCTTCGCGGTCAAGGGCGATGTCGGCAACGAGGCCGATGTCATCGCAATCTTCGAAGCCGTGGACCAGGCCTTTGGCCGGCTCGACGCTTTCGTCAACAATGCCGGCATCGTCGACGTCAAGGCGCGGGTCGACGAGATGAGCATGGCGCGGCTGGAGCGCATGATGCGCATCAATGTCGTTGGTTCCTTCCTGTGCGTCCGCGAGGCGGTGAAGCGCATGTCGATGAGGCATGGCGGCAAGGGCGGTGCCATCGTCAACCTGTCCTCGGCGTCCGCGAGGCTCGGCTCGCCCGGCGAATTTGTCGACTATGCCGCCTCCAAGGGCGCGATCGACACCATGACCATCGGGCTGGCGCGGGAAGTCGTGCTGGAAGGCATCCGCGTCAACGCGGTCAGCCCCGGCATCACCGAGACCGAAATCCACGCCTCGGGCGGCCAGCCAGACCGCGTGGCGCGGATGCAGGACGCGCTGCCGATGAAACGCGCGGGAACGGCGGATGAAGTCGCGAGCGCGGTTCTCTATCTTCTGTCGGACGCGGCCTCCTATATAACGGGCACGATCCTCGATGTGAGCGGCGGCCGCTAAAGCAATTCCAGGAAAAGTGCGTAGCGGTTTTCCGGTTCGGAATTGCTTACAAGGAAATAATCTGGAGTGGTTCCTATCCGAACCGATCCGGCGCCAGGACAAGGAAAAAGACATGGCTTATGACGTCGTTATCATCGGATCGGGGCCCGGCGGCTATGTCTGCGCCATCAAGGCGGCGCAGCTCGGGCTGAAGACGGCGGTGGTCGAGAAGAACGCCACTTTCGGCGGCACCTGCCTCAACATCGGCTGCATTCCGTCGAAGGCGCTGCTCTACGCCTCCGAGATGTTCGCCGAAGCCGGCCACGCCTTCGATACGCTGGGCGTCGAGATACCGGCGCCGAAGCTCAATCTGAAGAAGATGATGGCGCACAAGGACGCGACGGTCGCCTCCAACGTCAACGGCGTCGCCTTCCTGTTCAAGAAGAACAAGATCGATTCCTTCCGCGGCACCGGCAAGGTGATTTCCGCCGGCAAGGTGTCGGTGACCGGCGAGGACGGCAAGGTCGAGGAGATCGAGACCAAGAACATCGTGATCGCCACCGGTTCGGACGTCGCCGGCATTCCAGGCGTCAAGGTCGATTTCGACGAGAAGGCGGTCGTCTCCTCCACCGGCGCGCTGTCGCTGGCCAAGGTGCCAGCCACCCTGGTGGTGGTCGGCGGCGGCGTCATCGGGCTGGAGCTAGGCTCCGTCTGGGCAAGGCTCGGCACCAAGGTCACGGTCGTCGAGTTCCTCGACACCATCCTCGGCGGCATGGACGGCGAGGTGTCGAAACAGTTCCAGCGGCTGCTTTCCAAGCAAGGCTTCGAGTTCAAGCTCGGCGCCAAGGTCACGGGCGTCGCCAAGGCCAAGAAGGGCGCGACTGTCACCTTCGAACCGGTCAAGGGCGGCGCGGCGGAAACCATCGAGGCCGATGTCGTGCTGGTCGCCACCGGGCGGCGCCCCTATGCCGACAGTCTCGGATTGAAGGAAGCCGGCGTCGAGCTCGACGAGCGCGGCCGGGTCAAGACCGATGGGCATCTCAGAACCAATGTGCCCGGCATCTATGCCATCGGCGACGTCATCGCCGGACCGATGCTGGCGCACAAGGCCGAGGATGAAGGTGTGGCAGTCGCCGAGACCATCGCCGGACAGGCCGGCCATGTGAACTACGACGTCATCCCGAGCGTCGTCTACACCAGCCCGGAGATCGCATCGGTCGGCAAGACCGAGGAAGAGCTGAAGAAGGCCGGCATCGACTACAAGGTCGGCAAATTCCCGTTCAGCGCCAATGGCCGCGCGCGGGCCATGGTGCACACCGACGGCTTTGTCAAGATCCTGGCCGACAAGGCCAGCGACCGCGTGCTCGGCGTCCATATCGTCGGCTTCGGCGCCGGCGAGATGATTCACGAAGCGGCGGTGCTGATGGAATTCGGCGGTTCGTCCGAAGATCTCGCCCGCACCTGCCACGCGCATCCGACGATGTCGGAAGCGGTGAAGGAAGCGGCTCTGGCGACGTTCTTCAAGCCGATTCATATTTAGCTGCGCGCCAGCGCGGAACCCATCGCTTCGTCATCCTAGGGCGAAGCAAGGAGCGAAGCGACGCGCGTAGACCCTAGGATCCATGCCGTGACGCTAAGCCGTTGCAACGGTTACAGAATTTTGCTCTGTTGCGCTCTACGGCAACGGTTACGGCATGGATACCTGGGTCAAGCCCGGGTATGACGAGGCGCCGCAGTTGTCCCAACCAAAACGGCCCGCCTGTTGGCGGGCCGTTTGTCGTTTGATGCCGTCCTATTACTGAGCCGGTGCAGGTGCCGGAGCTGGCGCAGGGGCGGGTGCAGGTGCGGGAGCCGGAGCGGGAGCCGGGGCAGGCGCCGGAGCTGGCTCAGGGGCTGGAGCCGGCGTTGCAGGCGCCGGAGCCGGCGTGCTGGCGGCCGGCGGCTCAGCCGGGGCCGGCGCATGCTCGCCGCCGCTTCTGCCAAAGACATAATAGGCAACAATGGCCAGGATAATAACAACCAGGGCGATCAGCCACCCGCTGCCGCCACCACCCGACTTGGGAGGCGTGCTCGAAGGGGTGAAGGGGTCGTTAGGGTTCGCCATGAAACGTGTCCTCCTTGGATGAAAGTCATCAAAATAACAGCCATCAACGCGCTGAGCCCGCATCGGGTTTCACGCGGACGGACGGAAAGCGCTGAAAAACCGGCGTTTTCAGGTCCGCCAGCCGCCAGACGACTCAGTTGACGGCGGTAACACTATACCCTGCCTTGCGAAAATCCTCGACCAGTCCTTCCGGACCGGGCAGATGCATGGCGCCGACGGCCATGAAAACGTTGCCCTTGGCCAAAATCGGCCCGGCATGCGCCGCCATCACCTTGTTGCGGCTGGTGATCATGGTCTGCTCGAAGGCGGCATAGCCGGCCTTGTCGTCCGCCGTCTCCGGCAGCACGGCCCGGAAGAGCGGCCAGAACATGCCGACCTCGCCACGCTGGTAGAGCACGATCATCGTCTCGTTGACGTCGTTCACCTTGTCGCCGAGCTTCATCGTCTCGACCAGGCTCTTCATATGGAATTCGAGCGGCAGCGAGGCCATGGCGCGCAACTGATCGACGGCGGTCTCGAGCCCTTCGATGTCTTTCCCCGAAGCCTTGGCGTCCGAGGCGAGCTTGACGTCGAGCACGGGTTCGCCGGCGCTCTGGCGCGCCACCTCGCAGGCCGGCAGCGCCATCATCGCCGACAGGATCCACGGCTTCATCTTGGCGACCGTCGCCGGCGGAATGCCGCGCGCGTCGAGCCCCTTGTCCAGCGCCGCCGCATCCTGCGGCGACAACAGTGACGACAGGGTGGTGTTGTCGGTGAACATCATCAGGCCGGGTTCGCTGGCCATGGCGGCCATCATCTTGGCCTTGTCGAGCGCGTCGGTGGTCTCGATGACTATTGTGCCGGCGCCGTCATAGGCCTTCTGCGCGGCGGCCGGCAGCGTGGTGACGCGCGTATCGGTCATGTGCATGGTGCCGAACAGATAGGATGGCTTTTCGCCCGGCTTCTCCAGCTTCCAAAGCAGGCCCTTGCCGTTGGGAACGGCCGCCGCTTCGGTCTCGACCTTCTTGAACGCGGCGGGGTCGTTCTTTTCCAGAGTGGTCAAAAGATCGGTGCCGGCGCAACTGGGCGCTTCGGCATGCGCCCGGCCGGCGATCAGCAGAACGACGAGGAAAGACAGGAAAAACAGCAGGTTGAGCGCCGCAAGCAGCTTCAACGAGACAAGGGCCGCGCGGTCGGCGATGGCGATGACGCGTTTCATGGAGAAGCGTCTTAGCGCCGAAAAGCGGCAAAACGGTTAATTGGAGGATGAAATTGTTTCTGGTGCGGTGAGCTCTTTTGACGTTCGCTCGGGTTTTCGGAGAGAATGCTTTGGCCGCAACGCTTATCGCTTCGTCATTCCAGGGTCTGCGCGCGTCGCTTCGCTCCTTGCTCCGCCCTGGAATGACGAAGTCCGGAGGGCTTCGCGCCATCCCCCAGCGGCTTCACGCCCTTGGATGCGCCTTCTCGTAAATATCCAGCAGCCTTGCCGTGTCTACGCCGGTATAGATCTGGGTGGTCGACAGGCTGGCGTGGCCGAGCAGTTCCTGGATGGTGCGCAGGTCGCCGCCGCGGCCAAGCAGATGGGTGGCGAAGGAATGCCGCAAGGCGTGCGGCGTCGCCGTGTCCGGCAGGTTGAGCGCCGAGCGCAGCCTGGCCATCTCACGCTGGACGATGGCCGGGTTGAGCGGGCCGCCGCGCGCGCCGCGGAACAAAGGACCCTTGGGATCGATGTGGAAGGGACAAAGCCGGCGGTATTCGGCGACCGCCTTGCGGGCGACCGGCAGCACCGGCACCAGCCGCGTCTTGCCGCCCTTGCCGGTGACGCGCAGCACGGTGTCGGCTTCCGTCGCGAGATCGGCGCCGGTCAGGCTGAGCGCCTCGGAGATGCGCAGGCCGGAACCATAGAGCAGCGTCAGCACGGCGGCATTGCGGGCGGCGATCCATGGCTCGTCCGCGAGCTGGCCTTCCATCGCCACCACTTGCTTGGCGTCGCTTGCCGTCAGCGGCTTGGGCAGCGATTTCGGCTGGCGCGGCGCGCGCAGAGCAGCGGCACCGGCGGCATTGACCAGGCCGCGCCGTTCGAGAAAGCGCAGCAGCGAGCGGATGCCGGCAAGGCCGCGACCCAGCGTGCGCGCGCCAGCGCCTTCATTGCGGCGCTTGGCGAGGAAGCCGCGCAAATCGGCGGGGCGCAGGTCGGCGATGTCCGAGATGCCTGGAGAGCCGCCGCGATGTTCGGTCAAGAAATGCAGGAACTGGCGGGTGTCGCGCTCATAGGCCTCGACCGTCTCCGGCGACAGCCGGCGTTCATGCGCAAGCGTCTTCAGCCAGGTCTGGCGCGCCGCCTGGAGGTCGGGTTTGGCTGGGATGAGGAATTCCTGCATGGCGGCAGTTTCGGGCATGCAAGTTAGGAAGCGGTGAAGAGGCGATCATTGAAATGATGGCCTCAGGGGGGTAGAGCAGGGCAAAGGAAGCGCCGCCGATGTCGAAGCTCGAAAACCCCGTACAGATGGCCGTTATCGGCGCCGCGCACGGCATCAAGGGCGAATTGCGGGTGAAGACCTTCACCGGGGACCCGCTGGCGCTGGCCGACTACGGTCCGCTTTATGCCAAGGACGGCCGCGCCTTCCAGATCCTGGACATCAGGCCGGCCGGCACCGTCGTGGTCGTGCGCTTCAAGGGCGTCGGTGACCGCAACGCCGCCGAGGCTTTGGCCGGCACCGAGCTGTTCGTCGACCGCTCGGTGCTGCCCGACGACGGCGAGGAGGACGAGTTCTATCACGCCGATCTCATCGGTCTCGACGTCAGGGACGATACGGGCATCATCGGCAAGGTCGTCGCCGTGCATAATTTCGGTGGCGGCGACATCCTCGACGTCACCCTTGCCGGCCGCAAGGGCGTGCTGATCCCGTTCACGCAGGCCGCGGTGCCGCATGTTTCGATCGCCGACGGATTCGTGGAGGTCAACCCTCAGGCGGCGGGGCTGGTTGAAGACGAAGAAGACGGCGAAGCGCCCAGGGATGCCGGCTTCGACCCTAAGGGTCGGCCGCGCGGACCGAAGGATGCCGGAGGCAACCGTTGAGCTTTGCCGCTTCGGTGCTGACGCTCTATCCGGAGATGTTCCCGGGCGCGCTCGGCCTGTCGCTGGCCGGCCGCGCGCTGGAGGCCGGCACCTGGTCGCTCGAGGCGATCCAGATCCGCGATTTCGCCACCGACAGGCACCGCACGGTCGACGACACGCCGGCCGGCGGCGGCGCCGGCATGGTGATGCGCGCCGACGTGCTGGCCAAGGCGATCGACCACGCCTCGCCGCCGGGCGATGAGCGTCCAAGGCTGCTGATGAGCCCGCGGGGCAGGCCGCTGACGCAGGCGCGCGTGCGCGAACTGGCCGCCGGGCCGGGCGCCGTCATCCTGTGCGGCCGTTTCGAAGGCGTCGACCAGCGGCTGATCGAAGCGCGGGGGCTGGAGGAGGTGTCGATCGGCGATTTCATCCTGTCGGGCGGCGAGCCTGCGGCGCTCGTGCTGCTCGACGCCGTGGTGCGGCTTTTGCCCGGCGTCATGGGCAATGCGGTGTCGGGCGAGGAAGAGAGTTTCGAGAACGGCCTGCTCGAGCATCCGCATTACACGCGGCCGCAGGAATTCGAAGGCAGGCCGATCCCTCACGTGCTGATCTCCGGCAACCACAAGAAAATAGCCGAATGGCGGCGCGCCGAGGCCGAGAAGCTCACACGGGAGCGTCGGCCGGATTTGCTGGGGGCGGTTCAGCCCTTGGTGAAATAGTAAAAGGCGAGGAACAGGCCGACCGCGACGACGAAGCCGCGCACGAGGCCCTGCGGCACGCGCTTGGCGATCCAGACGCCGGCATAGCCGCCGAGCGCGCCGCCCGGGATCATGACGATCGCCTGCGGCCAGGCGACGACGCCGCCCGAAACGAAGACCAGGATGGCGATGGCCGCGATGACCACGGCCAGCATGTTCTTCAGCGCGTTGAGCCGGTGGTAATCGCCGGCCTGCGTCAGGCCGAGCGTCGCCAGCATCATCACGCCCATGCCGGCGCCGAAGAAGCCGCCATAGATCGAGGTCACGAACTGGGCGAGCGATCCGGCGAACGAGCCCACCCTGGCTTCGGCGCCGGGTTTGGGCGCCGGTTTCAGCCATGGCCCGGCGGCGAACAGCGCGGTCGCGGCGATCAGCAGCCAGGGCACCAGCGCGCGAAAGGAAGGGTTGGAAAGCGCAAGCAGGATGAGCGAACCGACCAGCGCGCCGAAGGCCGAGATCACGCAGAGCAGCAGCGCCTGGCGCCAGAAATGCCTGATGTCGTCGATATAGGCCAGCGTCGAGGTGATGTAGCCGGGAAACTGCGTCACCGAGGAGGTGGCGTTGGCGACGATCGGCGGCACGCCGACCAGCGTCATGGCGCCGAAGGTTACGAAGGTGCCGCCGCCGGCGACGGCGTTGACCGCACCGGAGACAAAACCCGAGAGAAAGAGCAAGGCGGCATCGAAAAAAGTCATTTTCCCCGCTTAGGAAGCTTACAAGCCGCGCGCAACCCGGCACGGCCGCGGTAATGTGGGACCATGGGGGCAAAAAATATGCCTCAAGGTCTTTTTTGATGCATGAGGCGTGCCGGAACCGCTCACACTTCCTGGCGACATGCATTAGGGCGTGACAAAGCGGCAAAATGCCTGTATGTGCCCGCCCGAACCGGAAGAACGATCTTTCGGACCCGTCAACAAGTGCGGTGTAGCCGTCCCTGCCCGATGTTCCCCGATACAATTTGGGGACTGGGGGCATAGCCGAGCGGTCATTGGAACTGCAAGGCGAGCGTTGGACGCTCTGACTGTCGGAAGAACAAGAAGTGGATATTTGAGATGGATCTCATCCGTCAGCTCGAGGCCGAACAGGCCGCCAAGATCGAAGCCAAGCGCAAGCTGCCAGAATTCCAGCCGGGCGACACCGTGCGCGTCCAGGTGCGCGTCACCGAAGGCACCCGCACCCGCGTCCAGGCCTATGAGGGCGTCGTCATCGCCCGCGCCGGCTCGGGCTTCCAGGAGAATTTCACCGTTCGCAAGATTTCCTACGGCGAAGGCGTCGAGCGCGTTTTCCCGGTCTACTCGCCGATGGTCGAGGGCGTCGAGATCGTGCGCCGCGGCAAGGTGCGCCGCGCCAAGCTCTATTACCTGCGCGACCGTCGCGGCAAGTCGGCTCGCATTTCGGAAAACACCGGCGTGCGCGCCCGCAAGCTGAACGACGAAGAGCGTGATGCTTTGGCCGCCGAGCGCGCCCGCATCGAGGCCGAGAAGGTCGCGGCCGCCCAGGCGCTGGCCGCCGAGACGGCCGCCAAGGAAGCCGCCGAGAAGAAGGCCGCCGCTGAGGCTGCTTCGGCCGAGGCCGCCTCCGCCGAATAAGGTTTCGTCGAAACAGGTTTTGGAAAGGCGGCTTCGGCCGCCTTTTTCATTTTCACCGAGCCGTGATCGCCAGCCGCAGGAAAGTCGCCTCGCCATCGTTGACAACAAATTATCTTGTACACTAAATAATCGCATACAAATCAAATGGAGACAAAAAATGTCGGCACTTTACAGCACCCAGGCTCACGTCACCGGCGGCCGCAACGGTCACGGCGAGACGAGCGACGGCCTGCTCAAGGTCGATCTGGCGATGCCGAACGAACTCGGCGGCAAGGGCGGCGCCACCAATCCCGAACAGCTTTTCGCCGTCGGCTATGCCGCCTGCTTCGAGAGCGCGGTGCGCTTCGTCGCACGCCAGCAGAACCTGCCGCTTGAGGACGCTTCGGTCACCTCCACGGTGAGCCTCTATCCGAACGACCAGGGCGGCTTCAGGCTCGGCGTTTCACTGGCGGCCGAGATCAAGGGACTTGATCAGGCGGGCGCAGAGGCGCTTGTATCCGAAGCGCACAAGATCTGCCCCTATTCCAATGCCATCCGGGGCAATATCGACGTGGCGCTCTCGGCAAAGGCTGCATGACGACGAAAACCGAAATCATGACAAAGCAAGCTCCGGCGCAGGGCGTCGGGGCGCTCGAGGTGCCGCGCCTCGACCAGCAGCTCTGCTTCGCGCTCTATTCGGCAAGCGGGCTGATGACGAAGCTTTACCGGCCGCTGCTCGATCCGCTCGGCCTCACCTATCCGCAATATCTGGCGATGCTGGCCCTGTGGCGGCATTCGCCGAGCACGATCGGCGAGCTCGGCGCAGCACTTGGCCTCGATTCGGCGACGCTGACGCCGTTGATCAAGCGGATGGAAGCCGGCGGCCTCGTCACCCGCCAGCGCGATAGCGCCGACGAACGCCGGGTGCTGGTCGAGCCGACAGCGAAGGGTCAGGCGCTGCGGGCGAAGATGAAGGGCGTGCAGGAGGGACTGAGCTGCGGCATGCCGCTGGAGCGAGCCGAACTCAAAGCCCTGCACGGCACGCTGACGCGACTGGTCGCCGGATTGCGCGAAGCCACGGCCGATCAGGACTGAACGCCGCTAAGGCTGTCCTCGAAACCATCCCCGAAGAGCATCGGATGCGTGTTGGCCGGCCTGCTTCAGCGCGGACCGGCTTGCAAGGCGCATGCGGCTCTATCTCTTTGTTTTTACGCAATTCCGAACGGAAAACCGCTTCACACTTTTCCTGGAATTGCTCTAAAGTCGGCACCGGATTCTTCCTGGCCGCGAGATTGCAGCGCGGCCTGCACCTTCGGAGATTTGTCATGACCAAGTCGAAACTGCTGCTGGCCGCCATGGTGGCCTGGCTTCTCGCGCCTGTCGCGGCGCTCGCCGACAATCTGCCCGATCTCGGCGGCAAAAAAGTCGTGGTGGTGACGGAAAACGCCTATCCGCCGCTGCAGTTCATCGACAAGAAGACCGGCAAGCAAATCGGCTGGGAATATGACGCGATGGACGAGATCGCCAAGCGGCTGAACTTCAAGGTCGAGTATCAGAACACCTCCTGGGACGCGATGATCCAGGCTGTTTCCGACAACCAGTACAACATCGGCATGACCGGCATCACCATCAAGGACGACCGCAAGGAGAAGGTCGACTTTTCCGACCCCTATATGCGTTCGGAGCAATTCATGCTGGTGCGCGGCGATGAAAGCCGCTTCACCGACGCCAAGACCTTCGGCGCCTTCAAAGACGGGCTGATCGGCGCCCAGCCCGGCACCACGCCCTTCTACACCGCCGTCTACAGCGTGCTCGACGGCAACGAGCAGAACCCGCGCATCAAACTGTTCGAGACGTTCGGCGCGACCGTGCAGGCGCTGAAGACGGGCGACGTCGACGTCGTGCTCACCGACGGCACCGCCGGCCAGGGCTATGTCGATGCCTCCGAAGGCAAGCTGAAGCTGATCGGCGGGCCGCTCGGCACCGAGGATTTCGGCTTCATCTTCCCGAAGGGCTCGGACCTGGTGAAGCCTGTCAATGCCGCCATCGCGGCGCTCAAGGCGGACGGCACGTTCGACAAGCTCAACAAGAAATGGTTCCTCGATTACAAGATGGGGCAGTAGGCGCTGTTGTCGCGACGGCCGGCAAAGCTGCCAATCTCCCCCCTTGCGGGGGAGATGCCCGGCAGGGCAGAGGGGGGTGTGCAGGATCGCGACATTTCCGTTCTAAGCTTCTGCGAAGAGAATCCGGTCAGAGGCGGTGATCGCAACCAGTTGATAGGCCGGCGGGACAGCACCCCCCTCTGTCCTACCGGACATCTCCCCCACAAGGGGGGAGATCGGCAGCTCTTGCGAAGGCATCTATTCACCAGCGTTGGGAACTGATGCCACCCACATCATCCGCCAAATCCGAATTCCCCTGGTGGCTGGCCGCCGCCCTCGCCCTTGCTTTGGCCGCCGCCCTCGCCATTGCCTCCAGCGACCTCTATGCGCAAGTCTTCGCCACCGTCGCCAAGGGCATCGGCGTCACCATCTTCGTTACCGCGGTCGCATTCGCGCTGGCCTCCGCGCTTGGACTTGGCATTGCGTTAATGGCGCTGTCGGGGTCGCAATGGCTGCGGCAGATCGCGCGCTTCTATGTCGAGATCATCCGCGGCGTGCCGATCCTGGTGCTGTTGTTCTGGATCGCCTTTGCCGGCGCGCCGGCCTTGGTCGCCGCCTGGAATGCGCTGACTGCGCCGCTGCAGAGCGCCGGCCTGATCGGCGAACTGCTGGTGCGCGACGTGTCGCTGCTCTGGCGCGCCATCATGGCTTTGACCATCGGCTACTCGGCCTTCATCTCGGAAGTGTTCCGCGCCGGCATCCAGTCGGTCGAGAAGGGACAGATCGAAGCCGCGAAGGCGCTTGGGCTCAGCCGGGCGCAGCGCTTCCGGCTGATCGTGTTCCCGCAGGCGATCCGCATGATCCTGCCGCCGCTCGGCAACGATTTCGTCGCCATGGTCAAGGATTCCTCGCTGGTCTCGGTGCTCGGCGTCGCCGACATTACCCAGATCGGCAAGGTCTATGCCGCGGGCTCGTTCCGCTTCTTCGAGACCTATTCGATCGTCGCCTATATCTACCTCATCCTGACCGTCGGCCTGTCGCTGGCGCTGCGGACGCTGGAACAGCGGCTGCGCCGGCAGCATCAGGAATAGCGGGGGCACCAAAGTCGGTGCTACCTCTTTGTTTCCGACGCAATTCCGGACGGAAAACCGGTTCCCACTTTTCCTGGAATTGCTCTACCTTGGTCACATGCATCCGGCGGAGGAGACGTCCCATGAATTTCGACAAGGCCAATGCGGCGCTGGACTCCGTCTATTCGGCCGACTCGCCGGAAGGACTCGGAAAGGCCTATGCCGACTGGGCTGCGACCTATGACAGCGAGACCGCCTCGCTCGGCTATCTCCTGCCTTTCCTGATCACCGCCTGGGTGGCGCGGCACGTGCCGGCGGGCGAAGGTCCGCTGCTCGACGCCGGCTGCGGCACGGGCCTGTCGGGGCCGTCGCTCAAGGCTCTGGGCTATGGCGACATCGCCGGGCTCGACCTCTCCGACGACATGCTGAAGATCGCCGGCAGCCGCCAGGCCAATGGCAAGCCGGCCTATGGCGAGCTGAAGAAGGCGATGCTTGGCGGTCCGCTGCCTTGGCCCGACCGGCATTTCCGAGCCTTCTTCTCGACCGGCGTCTTCACCATCGGTCATGCCCCTGCCTCCGGCCTGCACGAACTGGTGCGCATCACCAAAAGCGGCGGCCACGCCATCTTCACCGTGCGCGACCAGGTTTTCGAGAGCGGCGGTTTTCAAACGGTGTTCGACGAGCTGACCCAGGCGAAGAGATGGCGGCTCGTAGAGCAAAGCCCGTGGTTCCGCTGCTACGCGATCGGCGACCCGGAAGCGCTGGTGAAGACATTCGTGTTCGAGGTGGTTTGAGCCGTGAGCTCGCCGATCTTGGCTCCCTTCCTCTCCCTCCGGAGGGGGGAGAGGTGGCGCTGCGAAGCAGCGACGGAGCGGAGGACGGCGGTGCTCAAATGCGCCGTCGCTAATAACTCGCCACCGGCCCCTATAAAGCCGAGGCATTGCTCGGTTTGAAATAACAATGGCCGAGCCAAGTCGACCCCCACTCCGTTTAGCTTCGCTCGCCACCTCTCCCCCGATCGGCGGGCAGGGGAATCGCATATGGCGTTTTTGGGGTTGAGTTTAGGCTGAGAAAGGATTCTTTGGAGAGGCAGTTGAGCGAAGGAGCGACTGCCATTTCCTGTCTTGAGAGCTACTTTGGCGCGGTGCCTGATCCCCGCGCGCCCAACGCCACGCACCGGCTTGGCGACCTGATCGTGATGATGATCGCGGCAAGCCTGTGCGGTGCCAGTAATGCGACGGAATTTGCCTTGTTCGCACAGGAGCGCAAGCAAGCGCTGTCGCGGCTGATCGACTATGACGCAGCTCCCGGCCACGACACTTTCTCGCGGCTGCTGCGCCTGCTCGACCCGGAGGCCTTCGGTCGCGCTTTTGCCGCCTTTGCCGCCGCTTTCGCCCGAGCCAGCCGAGAGACGCCCGAGGTGGTATCGCTTGACGGCAAGGCTTTGCGGCGGGCCTACGAGAAGGGCTTGGCAGCCAGTCCGCCGTTGACGGTGTCGGCCTTCGCGGCCGAGACCCGGCTGTGCCTGGCGGCAGTCTCGCCGAGTGATGGTGAGAACGAAGTCGAGGCCGCGCTCAAAGTCGTCGAACTCATTGATCTTACGGGCAGATTGGTCACCGCCGACGCGCTCCACTGTCATACCCGAATGGCTGCGGCCATTACCCAAAGAGGTGGCGATTACCTGCTTGCGCTGAAGGGCAACCGGCGTCATTGGCTGCGCCGCGCCAACTTGAAACTGGCCGACGCGACCCCTTCCATTGCCGAGCGGACCGAGACCAGCCACGGCCGCAACGAATGGCGGCAAGCCGAGATCGTGGCGGCGGCCGAGCCGCTGATGCCTGGCCACCTGGCCTTCATCCGCATCACCAGCCGACGCGATCAGGCCAAGCCGTTGATGCGCCTGTTCATGGCCTCCACGCTCATGTCGCCTCAGCAGGCGCTCGACCTCACTAGAGCTCATTGGCAGATCGAGAACGGCCTGCATTGGATGCTCGATGTCCATCTTGATGAGGATCTCAGCCGTGCCCGCAAGGACAATGCTCCCGCCAACACAGCCCTTCTCAATCGCCTCGCTAGAAACATCCTTCAGGCCGCCGATGCTGCCAAAGTCCCCATCAGCCATCGCATCAAGAAATGCGCCTGGAACGACGACTATCTCATCAATGCGATCACTCATATGCGATAGCCCCCGATCGGCGGGGGAGAGGAAGGGCGCGCGCTCGCCGACCTTGGCGCTCTGCCTTTGCCCTCCGAAGGTGTGGGAATGTGAGGGCGAGGAACCAGGCCCCGCGCGCAATTGCCGAAAAGCCAAAACATTGCTATCTACGCCGCCATGGAAAAGCTTTTCAGCGATCCGGCCTACAAGGGCTTCGTGCTGCAGGACAGAAAGCGCCTGCCGTCGCGATTTGCCGCGCGGGTCTGCGGCGCGCTCACCTGCCGACTTCGCCGGGCCGGCTGATCGAAGTCGCTTGCCGGCCGAAGCCACGCCAGCTTTTCCTATTCTCATATCGACGGATTTACGCACATGAGCGCACCGCGCACCCTCTACGACAAGATCTTCGACGACCACACGGTCGACCGTCAGGACGACGGCACCTGCCTGCTCTATATCGACCGCCACCTCGTCCACGAAGTCACCAGTCCGCAGGCCTTCGAGGGCCTGCGCATGAGTGGCCGCAAGGTCCGCCATCCGGAAAAGACGCTGGCCGTGGTCGACCATAACGTGCCGACCTCGCCCGAGCGCAAGTTCGGCATCAAGAACGAGGAAAGCCGCATCCAGGTCGAGGCGCTGGCCAAGAACGCCAAGGATTTCGGCATCGAATATTATTCCGAGAACGATATCCGCCAGGGCATCGTCCACATCATCGGGCCGGAACAGGGTTTTACCCTGCCGGGCATGACCATCGTCTGCGGCGATAGCCACACTTCGACCCATGGCGCTTTCGGCGCGCTGGCGCATGGCATCGGCACGTCGGAAGTCGAGCATGTGCTGGCCACCCAGACGCTGATCCAGCGCAAGGCCCGGAATATGCTGGTGCGCGTCGACGGCCAGTTGCCGGAAGGCGTCACCGCCAAGGACATCATCCTTGCCATCATCGGCGAGATCGGCACCGCCGGCGGCACCGGCTACGTCATCGAATATGCGGGCGAAGCGATCCGCTCGCTGTCGATGGAAGGCCGCATGACGATCTGCAACATGTCGATCGAGGGCGGCGCGCGGGCAGGCCTGATCGCGCCGGACGAGACGACCTTTGCCTATGTGAAGGACAAGCCGCGCGCGCCGAAGGGCGCCGCCTGGGATGCCGCGCTCGCCTATTGGAAGACGCTGCAGTCCGACGAGGGCGCGCATTTCGACAAGGTCGTGGTGCTCGACGCGCAGAAACTGCCGCCGATCGTCTCCTGGGGCTCCTCGCCCGAGGACGTCGTCTCGGTGCAGGGAATCGTGCCCAATCCGCAAGAGATCGCGGACGAGAACAAGCGCACGTCGAAGATCCGCGCGCTCGACTATATGGGGCTGACGCCGGGGACCAAGATCACCGACATAGCGCTCGACCGCGTCTTCATCGGCTCCTGCACCAACGGCCGCATCGAGGACCTGCGCGCCGCCGCCAAGGTGGTCGAGGGCAGAAAAGTCAACCCGCGCGTCAACGCCATGATCGTGCCGGGCTCCGGCCTGGTCAAGGAACAGGCGGAAGCCGAGGGCCTCGACAAGATCTTCCTTGCCGCCGGCTTCGACTGGCGCGAGCCGGGCTGCTCGATGTGCCTGGCCATGAACGACGACCGGCTGAAGCCGCATGAACGCTGCGCCTCGACCTCGAACCGCAATTTCGAGGGCCGGCAGGGCTTCAAGGGCCGCACCCACCTGGTGTCGCCGGCCATGGCGGCGGCCGCCGCGATCGCCGGCCACTTTGTCGACATCCGCGACTGGAAGTAACAGCCGGCTGCGTCTCTCAACAAAGGCCCGGACAGGCCGTCCGGGCCTTTTGCTTTCAGCGCTCTATCTGCGAATGATCTCGTGAAACTCCTCGCGCCGGCCGGGCTCGTCGGTGGCGACGACCAAGGCCAACTGCCGCTCGTCGAAAATCCTGAACCACTCGTCCCACTCCACGAGCTCGTAGCCGCCGCTGTTGATCGAACGCTCCGGTCGGTCGGTGTCTTCATAGGCCTGCTGCCCAAAAACCAGCCGCAGCATGGGCTGCGTTCCCGCCTCGGGGGAGATGTCGACGATGGCCGGGAAACCGGCGCGCGCCGCCGCCCAGGAGCGGATTTCATCGTGGTTCGTCAAAGTGATCGTGCCGGCCATCTCGATCGTCTCCCGTCTGGCGTCTCCTGCCTGGCCGGACAACGCCGCTCCGGCAGGCCGGTTCCGTGTGGCATGCGATGTGCTCGTCGGGGGCTTAACCGCTTGTTTGGGCTTAGGTCCTAGTATCTCCCCCTGGGTAAGTTGGGGAAAGTCGCAGTCCTTTGGACACCGGTCTGCTCATAGCGCTGCTCAATCCGACGATAGCGCTGGCGCTTGGCGCCGCGTTCCTCGTGCTGTTTTCCTATCAGCGCCATCGCCCGTATCTGGCCGCGCTCGGCGCGAGCTATTGCCTGTCGGCGCCGGGTTTCCTGCTGCAGTATTTCACGCTTCCGATCGGCGTGGCGCTGACCAAGCTGGCTTCCAACATCTGCTTCACGATCGCGGCCTGCTGCCTCTCCAGCGCGATCGTCGCGCGCTACGGGCGGCGCGTGCCCTATGTCGGCATCGGTATCGTGACCGGAGGCGGGCTTGCCGCTTTCATCTGGTTCATGTTCGTCGAGCCGGACCTCACCTGGCGCGTGCTCGTCATGAATTTCGGCTTTGGCGCGCTCAGCCTGCTGGTCGCCGCGGAACTGAGAACGGTGCGCAACAACGGTCCGACCGAGAAAATCCTGTTCGCGCTGTCGCTGCTTTCCGGGCTGAACTTCATCGCCCGCACGCTGATCGTCGTCATCGCGCATGGACCGTTCCCCGGCTATGACGGCTTCTACGGCTCGTCCTACTGGACGACGGCGCTGCTTTCGCACGCGCTGTTGTCGCTGCTGATCGCGCTTAGCCTGTTCACGGCCGCGGCGCTCGACGTGATGAGGGCGCTGAAGGCCGAGACGCATACCGATCCGCTCTCGGGCATCCTCAACCGCCGCGGCTTCGAGGAGCGGGCAACCGTGTTGCTCGACCAGTGCGGCAAGGCCGGCTTTCCCGTCGCCCTGGTGCTTGCCGATCTCGATCACTTCAAGGCGCTGAACGACCAACATGGGCATGAGGCCGGCGACCGGGTGATCGCCGATTTCGCCGCCAAGCTGCGTTCCGCCACCGGCGCGCGCGGGGCCGCCGGCCGCATCGGCGGCGAAGAGTTCGCCGTGCTTTTGCCGCTCAGCGACCTGGGGGCGGCAAGGCTCTTCGCCGAAGCGATCCGCGCTTTCTATTCGGCCGGCGCGATCGACGGGCTGCCGCCCGGCATCAGGGTGACCGCCAGCTTCGGCGTCGCCGCCCGCTCCGGCAGGGAAGGCCTGGCGCCGCTGATGCGGCGCGCCGACGAGGCGCTCTACAAGGCCAAGAAGAACGGCCGCGACAGCGTGCGGCTTTCCTATGAGAGACCCGAGACCGCCTTCGCTGCCGAGCCGCTCGCCGTCGGCTGATACATAAAGGCCCGGCGCAACCCCCTGCTTGGTCCAGAAGGCGATCGCAACGTTCGCGATTGCCCGAAGCTCCTGCAACTTCGTCATCCTCGGGTTTGACCCGAGCGCCGACTTCAGCCTGATGATCAACCTTCTCGTCGCCGGGCTGCCGGCGGCGGCATTCATGGCGGTTGTCGTCTATGACACCGGACGCGTGTCAGGCGCGCTGCGGCGGCGCCAAACGCCGACGATCTTCAACGGCAAGGGCTGAGATTGGGCATCTCGCCGTCGGAAAGCCCGTACATATAGGAGCGGCCCTTCACCAGCACCGGCGGCTGGTAGCAGCCGGGCGCGCCCGCCTCGTCCGCATCGTCATAGACGACATCCGGCTGGCCGGCGCCGGTGTATTCGGAAAGTTTTTTCGCGAGCTTGCCTTCGCCGACAATGATGCGCTTGTAGCCGGCGGCGCTGTCGATGACGAGATTGCCGAAGGAATCGGCATAGACGCGGTCGTGATGGCGCAAGCCGGCTTCGGCCGGCGCGGCGATTGCCATGACAAGCCCTGCCAGCGCCGCGGCCGCGAGGCTTGCCCGCACTGAATTCGAACGCATGTCGCTCTCCCTTGATCGGCGCGACAGATCGCGCCTGGAATCCGATTCGAATCGGAAATTAACTCTTTCTTAACCTTTGTTAAGAGGCGGGAGACCTTCGGCGCCGGTTCTTAAGGAACATGGTTAATTTTCGAGGGCCCGGCTTGCCAGGCAGCAGGGCGGTCGCAGTGCCGATCCGACTCCAGGTCACCTTGATCTTGCAACGTCGCGTGGCTACAGCGGTCCACCGTTTCACAGTAACGGCAAGCGGCTATCTCTTTGTTTCGACGCAATTCCGGACGGAAGGCCACGGCGAAGGCGCCGAACCCAACCGTTCACACTTTTCCCGGTATTGTTGTAGGGTGCCGCGCACGAAAGGGCAGCGTATGAGCTTTGGCCACACGGTTCGGGTCTCGATCATCATCCCGCTGCTTCTCGCGGCCGCGGCCTGCGTACCGCAGGACGGCGCGCCCAAGTCGGCCGATGCCGCACCGCCGCCGGCTTCGCCTGCGCCGAACCAGCAGCCCGCCGGGCCAGCGGCGACGTCGATACCTGCGACGCCCCCAGTGCCTGCGGCAGCGTCGGTCCCGACAGCGGCCAAGACGCCCGCACCGCCAACCAAGATCATCACCGATCTTACGACGCCGCGGTCCGGCATCGGCACGGCCACCTACAGGTGCGGCAATGGCGGCATGATCACCATCCAGAATCTGGGCAGCGCATTGCGCGTCATGCGGCCCGATGGCTCGGCCGAGGAGTTCGCCGCCTCGCCCGCCAACCAGAGCAGCCGCTACCAGGAAGCGGCGACGCATGACGCAATCGTGATCGACGGACGCGAGGCGCTGGTGATGAAGAGGGGATCCACCCCGCAGACTTGCAGAAGATAGCGCAGTTTGTTGCACTGCGGCGAACGCTGCGCCGGCTTCTAAACAGCCGCTAATCGATTGAAGCGCGCGGCCTCCAATTTGTCAGACTAAATGATGTTTCCAAAACGTTTTTCCGGCTTTGACGCGGTGCAAAAAGAGCATTAGAAACCGGCTGTCCGAAGCCATATATGAGGGCGGCAAACGCCGCATCGCGGCTCCAGGATGCCGATCTGGGGGAGCCATGAGCAAATCACCAGCCACCCGCGCAGTTGCCAGACGTGAACGGCCGCTCTCGCCGCATCTGACGATCTACCGGCCGCCGATCACGATGACGATGTCGATCATCCATCGCATCACCGGCGGCGCGCTCTATTTCGGGACGCTGCTGGTGGCGGCGTGGCTGATCGCAGCTTCGAGCTCGCAGGCCGCCTTCGACTGGGTCAACTGGGCCTTCGGCTCCTGGCTCGGCCGGCTGGTTCTGTTCGGCTACACCTGGGCGCTGATGCACCACATGCTGGGCGGGCTGCGCCACCTTGTCTGGGACACCGGCGCGGGACTGGAAAAACACACCGCGTCGAGGATCGCCTGGGCGACGCTCGCCGGTTCGATCGTGCTCACGCTGCTGATCTGGATCGCCGGCTACATGGCGCGGGGAGCTTTCTGATGAGCGCGAACAATTCAGACATGCGCACGCCGCTGGCGAGAGTCCGCGGCCTCGGTTCGGCCCGCGAAGGCACCGGGCATTTCTGGCGGCAGCGGCTGACCGCCATCGCCAACATTCCTTTGATCCTGTTCTTCGTCGGCTTCCTGATCGCGATCAACGGCCATGACTACGCGGATGTGCGGGCGGCGCTTGCGAACCCGTTCGTGGTGGTCATGCTCGGGCTGGTGCTGATCTCGCCGCTTTACCACATGCGCATCGGCATGCAGGTGATCATCGAGGATTACGTGCATGGCGAAGGCCTGAGGTTGGCGCTGATCGCGCTCAACACCTTCTTCTGCGTGGCAGTCGGCGTCGCTTCGCTGTTTGCCCTGCTCAAACTCGCATTCGGAGGCTGACGTCTTGGCCAACGCAAATACAGCCAACACGGCTTCCGCCTACACTTTTGTCGACCATAAATTCGACGTCGTGATCGTCGGCGCCGGCGGCGCCGGCCTGCGCGCCACGCTCGGCATGGCCGAGCAGGGGCTGCGCACCGCCTGCATCACCAAAGTGTTTCCGACGCGTTCGCACACGGTGGCCGCGCAAGGCGGCATCGCCGCCTCGCTGTCCAACATGGGTCCCGATTCCTGGCAGTGGCACATGTACGACACCGTCAAGGGCTCGGACTGGCTGGGCGATGTCGACGCCATGGAATATATGGTGCGCGAGGCGCCGGCCGCCGTCTACGAGCTCGAGCATTACGGCGTGCCGTTCTCGCGCACCGAGGAAGGCAAGATCTACCAGCGGCCGTTCGGCGGCCACATGATGAACTATGGCGACGGTCCGCCGGTGCAGCGCACCTGTGCTGCCGCCGACCGCACCGGCCACGCCATCCTGCATACGCTCTACGGCCAGTCGCTGAAGAACAACGCGCAGTTCTTCATCGAGTATTTCGCGCTCGACCTGATCATGGAGCCGGACGGCACCTGCACCGGCGTCGTCGCCTGGAACCTCGATGACGGCACCATCCACCGCTTCTCGGCCAAGATGGTGGTGCTGGCGACCGGCGGCTATGGGCGAGCCTATTTCTCCGCCACCTCGGCGCATACCTGCACCGGCGACGGCGGCGGCATGGCAGCCAGGGCCGGGCTGCCGCTGCAGGACATGGAGTTCGTGCAGTTCCATCCGACCGGCATCTACGGCGCCGGCTGCCTGATCACCGAGGGCGCGCGCGGCGAAGGCGGCTATCTCGTCAATTCCGAGGGCGAGCGCTTCATGGAGCGCTACGCGCCGTCTGCCAAGGACCTCGCCTCGCGCGACGTCGTCTCGCGCTGCATGACGCTGGAGATCCGCGAGGGCCGCGGCGTCGGCAAGAACAAGGACCACATCTTCCTGCATCTCGACCATCTCGATCCGGCCGTGCTGCACGAGCGGCTGCCGGGCATCTCGGAATCGGCCAAGATCTTTGCCGGCGTCGACCTCACCAAGGAGCCGATCCCGGTGCTGCCGACGGTCCACTACAATATGGGCGGCGTGCCGACCAATTACTGGGGCGAGGTGCTCAACCCGACGGCCGAGCATCCCGACCGCGTGTCGCCCGGCCTGATGGCCGTCGGCGAGGCCGGCTGCGCTTCGGTGCATGGTGCCAACCGGCTCGGCTCGAACTCGCTGATCGACCTCGTCGTGTTCGGCCGCGCGGCGGCCATCCGCGCCGGCCAGGTGATCGACCGCAAGTCGGCGATCCCATCGCCCAACGAAGCTTCGGTCGAAAAGATCATGGAGCGCTTCGACAGGCTGCGCCACGCCAACGGCTCGACGCCGACGGCGGTGCTGCGCGAGAGAATGCAGCGCGCCATGCAGGAAGACGCCGCCGTGTTCCGCACGCAGGAATCGCTCGAGAACGGCTGCAAGCGCATTTCGGAACTCTGGGGCGAGCTCAAGGACATCAAGGTCACCGACCGCTCGATGATCTGGAATTCCGACCTCGTCGAGACGCTGGAGCTGGAAAACCTGATGGCCAACGCCATCACCACAGTCTACGGCGCCGAGGCGCGCAAGGAGAGCCGGGGCGCGCACGCGCGTGAGGATTTCGACAAGCGCGACGACGCCAACTGGCGTAAGCATACGCTGGCTCATCTGAGCGAAGACGGCAAGGTGACGCTGACCTACCGGCCGGTGCACACCGAGCCGCTGCTGGCGGAAAAGGACGGCGGCATCAGCCTGGCCAAGATCGCGCCGAAGGCCAGGGTGTACTGACGCGGCAATGATAAAGCTGTCGAAATTACCCAACGGAACTTCAGTGTACGACTACACTGGTGTGAGAACGGAGTTTCGAGGCCCGACAGATGTCGCCGTCTACCTGGAAGAAATCCAAGGATTTCTTGGAGAATTCCTGGGCGAACAAGCGGGTGTTTTCCACGAAATCATCTCCGATAAAGTGCATCTTGATATACTCGTGTTTCCACCAAACGAGGTGAGGAATAACTGGACTCTTGTAACGAGCGGAATGAGCGATCTCCCGATGAATGTTCCGGGCAATCTCCACCCCCGCGAGGATTATGAACGAGCCGAACTGGTTTTCACGCTCCCGGCGTCATGGTTTGCTGCTGGGGAAAACGGAATGATCCCCGAAAACCAACTCGCTGACCCGAATAAATACTGGCCCATCCGCTTGATGAAGTCGCTCGCCCGGATGCCTCACGACTATGGAAGCTGGATATGGAGTTCGCATACTGTTGCGTCGCAAGACGGTCCGCCGGAGCCTTACGCCGAGAACACCAAAATGTCCGGCGTAATTCTTCTCCGTCCACCGAGTTGGCCCGACAAGAGAGATATCCTCCGCGCGGCCGATGGCACTAAGGTTAATTTCTTTGCCGTCGTCCCGCTACACGCAGATGAGATGACGCTGAAGTTGAATAAGGGTGTCGAGGCTCTGATTATTGCGCTCGACACCGCAGGTGTTTCCGATGTGTTGGATGCAGGCAGACCAAGCGCTGTCAAGCGGAAGCGCTACCTAGGGCTTTTCTGATGACAACTCCGCTAATCTTTGTGAACAACCTCGTCGACGTCAAGGTCGCCGCCGTGAACGAAATCTGGTCCGGGCTGAAGCTCGTCATCCGAAAGGACCGCAAGTAATGGTCGAACTCACGCTTCCCAGGAATTCGAAGGTCCAGCAAGGCAAGACCTGGCCGAAGCCGGAAGGCGCCACGAACCTGCGCGAATACCGCATCTACCGCTGGTCGCCGGACGACGACGAGAACCCGCGCATGGACACCTATTTCGTCGACATGGACGATTGCGGGCCGATGGTTCTCGACGCGCTGTTGTGGATCAAGAACAAGATCGACCCGACGCTGACCTTGCGCCGCTCCTGCCGCGAAGGCATCTGCGGTTCCTGCGCCATGAATATCGACGGCTCGAACACGCTGGCCTGCACCAAGGGCGCCGAGGACATTTCGGGCGCGGTGAAGGTCTATCCGCTGCCGCACATGGCTGTGATCAAGGACCTGGTGCCTGACCTCACCAATTTCTATGCCCAGCACGCTTCGATCCAGCCCTGGCTGCAGACGGTCTCGCCGACGCCCGCCAAGGAATGGCTGCAGAGCCACGAGGACCGCGAGAAGCTCGACGGGCTCTACGAGTGCATCCTGTGCGCTTGCTGCTCGACGTCGTGCCCGAGCTACTGGTGGAACGGCGATCGTTATCTCGGCCCGGCCACCCTATTGCAGGCCTATCGCTGGCTGATCGACAGCCGCGACGAGGCGACAGGCGAGCGGCTCGACAATCTGGAAGACCCGTTCCGGCTCTATCGCTGCCACACCATCATGAACTGCGCGCAGACCTGCCCGAAGGGACTCAATCCCGCCAAGGCGATCGCCGAGATCAAGAAGATGATGGTGGAGAGAAGGGTCTAGTCGGGCGAATTCGCTCGCGGTGCTTTGAAGGCAGCGATCCTTCGCGCCCCCCTCTGTCCTGCCGGACATCTCCCCCACAAGGGGGGAGATTGGCTGTCACCGCGGCTTTCGCCAATCGCTGCCGTCGAAGAATAAGCGCTGTTGACGAAGCTGCTGATCTCCCCCCTTGTGGGGGAGATGTCCGGCAGGACAGAGGGGGGCGCTGTCCCGCCGGCGCAAGAAAGGATTGCAGCCCATGACCGATCTTCCGACCCTGTCCCCCGTCGAAGCCCGTGTCCTCGGCTCGCTGATCGAGAAGAAGGAGCTGACGCCGGATGTCTATCCGCTGACGCTCAACGGCGCGCACCAGGCCGCCAACCAGAAGACGGCGCGCGAGCCGGTGATGGCGCTGGAATTGACCGAGGTGCGGCGGGCGCTGAGCACGCTCGAGCAGAAAGGGCTGGTGCGCCAGGCCTTCGCCTCGCGGGTCGAGCGCTACGAGCATCTGATGGCGCAGCGCTTTTCGCTGACCACGCCGCAGATCGCGGTGATCGGCCTCCTGCTGCTGCGCGGCGCGCAGACCGCGCATGAATTGCTGGCGCGCTCGGAGCGCATGGCGCGCTTTGCCTCGATCGAGGAGTTGCGCGACAATCTCGACCTGATGATCGGCCGCCGGCCGCCGCTGATCCAATTGCTCGAACGCGCGCCCGGGCAGCGCGAGGAGCGCTATGTTCATCTGCTGAGCGGGCCGGCGGAAGCGGCAGCGATGGCGGCGCCCTGGCAGGCGGCAGCGTCAGCTTCGGATAGCGATCTCGAAGCGCGCGTGAAGGCGCTCGAGGAAGAGGTCGCGGCATTGCGCACGAAGATCGACGCGCTGGGCGCCGGATAACAACCCGGCGTATCACCTCCTGTTGTAGATGCCGCTGGCCTCGCCCGTAGGGTCGACGAGCTGCAGTTCCCCTTCGTCCAATTGCCAGCTGAACGAAACCGGCTTCAGGTCTTCAGCGCCAAGTTTCCAGTTTCCGGTGAGGTCCGGCCGGCAGCCATTGAACGATTTGTAGGTTCCCGATCTCGGCGTAAGCACCAGCGTGGAACCGTCCACTCTTGCCGTGCCGGTCATAGACCTCAGCGACTGAACCTGACCGCAGCCTTCGACCAGTGAGGACTGAAACAGGCTGTATTCGGCACGACCGCCGACGCCGAATGTGAAGGTGATGCTGCCGCCGCTTCCCGGCGCGCAATCGCCGAGCGGGTCGCAATACTGGCCGGTTGCGGCCGCAAAACTCCACTGGCCTACGAGCGCCACCGGTATCGGGCCGCGATGCGAGCGGGTCGCCGGCCCGCTTCCCTGGCCGAAGCCGTCGGTGGCTGCCAAGGCCAACGATCCCGCCAGCGCAGCCAGGCCAACAAGCCTCGCCCGCCCCAAACGCGAAAGGCCGGTCAGCATCCTTTGCTCGCCACAAGCTGTTTCAGATAGGTGAGCCGGGTGGAGATGACCTGGTTGGCGATGGCCATCTTGCCGGCAGGCGCCATGCCGCCATATTTCTTTGCCGCTGGGCGCGCGCCTTGAGCCGCCGCATAGTTTGCCGTCAGTTGACGCAATTCCGCGCAGGACATGCCGGCATATTTGGCCTGCTCCTGCGGTGTGATGACACCCGCCTGCGACGCGGCCGCGGAATCGGCGGCCGCCATGGTGCCGAGGCCGATCGCCGCCGAAAGCGGGTTCAACCCGCCGCCGGCCATGGCGCCGACCGCGCCCATCGCAAGGCCGGCCCCCTGAGGGCTTGTGCAGCCGGCGAGAACGAAAAGGCCGACAAGCGACGATATCGGAAAGACAGGTCTCGCGGTCATGGCCGGCGCTCGCCAAGGCGAGGCGGCAGTTTCAGGTCGCGATGGTCGGCTGCGCCTTTGCCGAGCGCGAGAGACAAAAGGTAGACGCGAGGATTGAAGCCGGCTGACGACAAATGAGACAGCGTCTTGAACAGTTGCAGGTGATACATCGAACCCCCTTCGATCGTTTCCGAATGCGCTGCCGGCTTTGCCGAAGCGCGCCGCAAACTAGGCGAGGCCGGCGAGGGGCAGCTTGGACGAGGCGGCCCTTAAAGCGGCCAAAACGGCCCTGTATTGACGTTTCGGGAACCTCGGCGCATATCAGCGCGCCTCTGGAGCCGGTTCGTCCACAGCGGGAACCGGGCTCCAAAATTGGCGATGGTCCCGCGGGCCATCCGTCAGAGGCAGGGGGTGCCGATGACTGCGGCAAGGGGGCCGTCGGCTTCGTTCAGGCTGGTCACGGACATGGTCCCGGAGCGGGATCGTGTCGAGGTCATGCGCGAGGTCTATGGCCGCACGGTGCTGAAGGTCGATCTCGATCCGCTCGACCCGACGCATGTCGATATGCGGGTGCGCGCGCTGCCGGGGCTGGGCATCGCTACGGGCACCTGCTCGGCATTCCGGGTCTATCATTCGACGACGCTGATCGACAGCGACGATCTTGTCCTGCTCGCGGCACTGGACGGCGCAAGCGTGATGAAGCATCGCGGCCGTGAGGAGCCGGTCGGCGGCGGCCACGCGCTGATGATGAGCGGTGAAGAAGTCGGCCTCAACGTCATCCAGCCGGGCGGCATCCGCTTCGTCAATATGAGCTTTTCCCTCAAACAGCTTTCGCCGCTGATCGGCGATCCCGCGATCGCGCTGATGCGGCCGCTACCGACCGGCACCGGAGCGATGCGGCTGCTGATCGACTATGTCCATTCGGTCCAGGATGCGGGCGACGGGCTCAGCCCGGAAGAGCTGCATGTGGCGGCAACGCATATCTTCGATCTGGCGGCGCTTGCCATCGGCGGGACGAGGGACGCGGTGGAAATCGCGCGCGGGCGCGGCGTACGAGTGGCGCGGCTGCGTGCCATCAAGGCAGACATCATCGCCAGAGGCGGCGACCTTTCGGCCGAGGATGTCGCCAGGCGCCACCGGCTTTCCACGCGCTATGTGCGCAAGTTGTTCGAAAGCGACGGCACGTCTTTGTCGGAGTTCATGCTGCGCCAGCGGCTGCTGCACGCGCATCGCATGCTCTCCGACCCGCGCAACGCCGGGCGCAGCATCACCGCGATCGCGTTCGAGGCCGGCTTCAACGACCTCTCCTATTTCAACCGGGCGTTCCGGCGCCGCTATGACGCGACGCCGTCGGATGTCCGTGCCGCCGCTCTCAAGGGTTGACTGCCGAGGGCGACGCCGTTTCCCGTCTCACCCCAATTTCGCGTCCAACGACACCTTGATCGCGCCTAGCGCCTTCGACACCGGGCATTCGGCCTTGGCCTTCTCGGCCAGCTCCTTGAATTTCGCCGCGTCGATGCCCGGCACCTTGCCGACCAGGGTGATGGCGCTGCCGGTGATGCCGGTGCCGGGCACCAGCGTCACCACCGCCTTGGCGTCGAGCTCGGTGGCCGGGGTGCCGTTCTCGGCCAAAAAATGCGAAAGCTGCATGGCGTAGCAGCCGGCATGGGCGGCGGCGATCAGCTCTTCCGGATTGGTGCCGGACTTGCCGCTCTCGTCCTCGAAACGCGCCTTGAACGAATAGGGCGTGCCCTTCAAGGTGCCGCTCTGGGTGTCGAGCGTGCCCTTGCCCTCTTTCAGATTGCCTTTCCAGACGGCGTTTGCGGTGCGGTCCATGAAATTCCTCCTGGTCTGTCGGGGTTCTCGCCGGCAGGCGCCGGCGTTCCCTGTGACTATAGCGCGAGCGGGCCGGAAGACCATCCATGGCCTGGTATGATTGAGGTCGCGCGACGCGCTTCGAAATTCTCCAAAAAAGCGCGTGCAAAAATGTCGACTTCCCGTCTGCCCGACCGTCCTGCGGGCGGCCATTCGCGGCCGATGGAGGTTAGGATGGACAATCTGTTTCTTGCGATTTGGGGACGGCCGGGGCGAAAAGGCCGGCGACTCGAAGAGTTCTGGCTGGATCCGCCGGCGCCCGGCTTCGGCCGGCTGGCGGCGGCCATCGCCATCATCGGCGTCGCGGCGTGCCTGCTCGACCATGCGGCGACGGCAAGCAAGACCGACACCGTCGCCTCCTATAAATCATCAACGAAAGGAAGCTCGAAATGAAATATGTCCTGCTGGTCTATGGCGAGGAAAAGGACCTCTTCGCGCTTACCCCGCGGGAATCGGCCAAGCTCGATGCCGATTCGCTCGCCTATGACAGGGAGCTCGACCGGCAAGGTAAGCTGATCGTCGCGCAGGCGCTGCAACCGGTGAAGATGTCGAAGTCGCTCAGGCGGCGCCAAGGCAAACGGCTGGTGACCGACGGCCCCTTCGCCGAAACCAAGGAGCAGCTGCTGGGTTTCCTCATGGTCGAGGCGGCGGATCTCGACGAAGCGCTGGCGATCGCCGACCGCGTTCCGCTGGCCGAGTTCGGCACCGTCGAGGTCAGGGCGATCTACGACATACCGGGGTCATAAGCCTGGTATGGATCCGGCGCGGTTGGCGCTGTCCCTTGCGCGATCATATCTTCAGCGTTTCTTCACCTGTCGCAACCGTTGCGTGTTGAAGCAGGGCCGCGCTTCTCTTATTGTCGCCGCGATTTCGGGGGAATTCGGCATGCCTTTCCTGATCGCCATCCTCGGCCTGCTCGGAGCGGCCGCCATCTGGTGGTACCGGCTGAAATATATGAGCGACGCCGCGCGCGAGGTCGCCGATGTCGTCGGACGCGTCCAGGGCAACATCCGCCGCAACAAATTGCGCAACCAGGCCGCGCTCTCGCCGCTGACGGCGATCGACGATCCGGTGGTGGCGGCGGCGACGCTGATCACCGCGATCGTCTCGGAGCACGGCCCGGTCCTGCCGCAGCGCGAGGCGGTCATCCGCGAGGTGATCGCGCGGATCGCCGAGAATGCGAAGAAGACCGACGAGGCGGTCGTCTACGCCAAATGGGCGGCTTCTCAGATCGACGACACGACGCTCGTCATCGACAAGCTGGCGCCGTTCCTGCGCGAACGCCTCGATCCGCATGAGCGGGACGATCTGCTCAGGATGCTGGACCGGGTCGCGCAGGGCGGCGGGCAGAGCCTCAAGATCGCCGACCAGCGGATGCTGAGGTTGCGGCAGAAGCTGGGCTTCGAAGTGAACTAAAGCGCGTCGCGCTGAAGCGGATTCAGGCGACGCGCTTTAGGTCGTTGCTTGATGCATGTCGTTGTCGCAAAACCGAGGTCACTTTTGCGCGACATGCATTAAGCCGAAGCTGCGGCGGCCGGATCGCCTGCCTTCACGATTGGCCGAAACGCCTCCCGCCTCGTCATTCTATGTCGAAGGCCTAGGCCAATCGGCAAACGCTCAGATCGCCTCGCCCTTCAACAGTCGTGGGGTTTCGCCGGACAGCCCCGAAGCCTGGCGGATGAAGAATTCTTTCAGCCTCGGCATGCGCTCGACCAGCCCGAGGCCGAGATCGCGTACGGCGCGCAGCGGGCCGAGGTCGTTGGAGAACAGCCGATTCAAAACGTCGGTGGTGACGCCCATCTGCAGCGTGTCGAAGCGGCGCCATTGCTGGTAGCGCTCGAGCACGTCGAGCGCGCCGATATCCTGGCCGAGCCGGTCGGCCTCGACCACGACTTCGGCGAGCGCCGCGACATCCTTGAAACCCAGATTGAGGCCCTGGCCGGCGATCGGGTGGATGCCGTGCGCGGCGTCGCCGGCCAGCGCGAAGCGCGGCGCGACAAAGGCGCGGGCGAGCGTCAGGCCGAGCGGCCAGGCGCGCGGCTTGTCGGCGACTCGGATCTCGCCGAGCTTCAGGCCGAAGCGCTGCTCCAGATCGTGCTCGAAGACGAACTCGTCGCCGTCGACCAGCGCCTTGGCATCTTGCGTGCGCTCGACCCAGACGATCGACGAGCGGTTGGTGCCATCCTTGTCCGGCTTCAGCGGCAGCGTCGCGAACGGGCCGGCCGGCAGGAAATGCTCCTCGGCGCGGCCATTGTGCGGACGCTCATGCGCCACCGTGCAGACGATGCCGGACTGGCCGTATTCCCATTTGACGGTCTTGATGCCGGCCATGTCGCGCAGCCTGGAGTTGACGCCGTCTGCGGCGATCAGCAGCCGCGCCTTCAGCGTCGCGCCGTCGGCCAGGTGCACAGTGATGCCGGCGCCGTTCACATCGAAGGCGCTGACCGCCATGCCTTCGATGATGTCGATGCCGAGCTTTTCGGCGCGGCGGCGCAGCGCGCCGTTCAGGTCGCGGTTGGCGACCATGTGGGCGAAAGGCTCGCCGGGCGCCACCTCGCCGTCGAAGGTCAGGAACACCGGACGCACCGGGTCGGCGGCGCGCGAATCGGTGATGATCATTTCAGTGATCGCCTGCGCTTCCGGCGCGATCTCTTCCCAGACGCCGAGCAGTTGCAGCATGCGGCTGGCGGCCGCGGCAATGGCCGAGGCGCGGCCGTCTTTCTGCCAGACGCCGGCGGGGGCGGCATCGACGATGGCGATGGCGAGGCCCGGCCGCGCCTGCTTCAGCGACACGGCCGCCGTGAGGCCGACATAGCCTGCGCCGGCGATGAGCACGTCGAGCGGCGCTTCGCGCTTTCCATTGGTGTCTGCTGCATTCGGCTTGCGGTCGACCATGGCATCATCCTTTCGCGGCTTCGGTCGGCTGCGGTCTGCGGCCTTGACTGCCCGCACGTCCTGTCCGAAACCGGCCATGGCACATCCTCGAAGGATTTCAAACATGACAGCGGCCATGGACGAGCTTCTCGACATTCTCGACCTCGAACAGCTCGAACACAATCTGTATCGTGGTCGCAGCCCCAAGGTCGACTGGCAGCGCGTGTTCGGCGGCCAGACCATCGCCCAGGCGCTGGTCGCCGCGCAGCGCACCGTCGAGCCGGAGCGTCACGTGCATTCGCTGCACGGTTATTTCATGCGGCCGGGCGACACCAAGCTGCCGATCGTCTACGAGGTCGACCGCATCCGCGACGGCGGCTCCTTCACCACGCGCCGGGTCGTTGCGATCCAGCATGGCCAGGCGATCTTCTCGCTGGAGGCTTCCTTCCAGCAGGACGAGGTCGGGCTCGAGCACCAGCTGCCGATGCCGCGCGACGTGCCGGCGCCCGACACGCTGCTCACCCAGCGCGAGCTGCTCGGCAAGTTCGGCGAGGCGGTTCCGGAAGGCATCAGGCGCTACTGGGAGCGCGACCGGCCGATCGAGATGAAGCCGGTGATGCTGAAGCACTACACGAGCCGCGAGAAGCTGGAGCCGCAGCAGAACATCTGGATCCGCACCACCGGCCCGGTGCCGGAAAACCGCGCGACGCAGGCGGCCGTGCTCGCCTACCTCTCCGACATGACGCTGCTCGACACCTCGACCTTCGCGCATGGCCGCGCCATCTTCGACCGCGACATCCAGGCCGCCAGCCTCGACCACGCCATGTGGTTCCACCGCAGCCATTCGCTGGACGACTGGATCCTCTACAACCAGGACAGTCCGTCGACCCAAGGGTCGCGCGGCTTCACCCGCGGCTCGCTGTTCGCGCGGGATGGAACACTGATCGCCTCGGTCGCCCAGGAAGGCCTCATCCGGCTCAAACGCTGAGCCGACTTCAAAGTCTGCCTGCTAAACGCGCTTTTTTGATTTTATGCCTATTTTATAGGCAATGGCTCCGCCATGCCTGTGCGCGAATGATGTGCACCGGCCGCCCATTCTGTTTGTTTACAACAGGTTAACACCCTGCTTCGGCAACTGGCACGGAGCTTGAATCCTATGGGACACTCTCCGGCTCTCCTCGGGATCGGTGAAGGTGTGCAAACGCGGGGGACCGCAACAGCAAAGGGTGAAACCTTATGAAAATCGTGATGGCAATCATCAAGCCGTTCAAGCTCGACGAGGTGCGCGAAGCGCTCACCGCCGTCGGCATCCAGGGCCTGACCGTCACCGAGGTCAAAGGCTACGGGCGTCAGAAGGGGCATACGGAAATCTATCGCGGCGCGGAATACGCGGTCAGCTTCCTGCCCAAGATCAAGATCGAGGTCGCCGTCGGCGCCGACATGGTCGACAAGGCCGTCGAAGCCATCACCGCGGCCGCCAAGACCGGTCAGATCGGCGACGGCAAGATCTTCGTCTTCGGCATCGACCAGGCGGTACGCATCCGCACCGGCGAAACAGACACCGACGCGCTCTAAGCGGCGACCATCCATTCCAACGGAGAGTTCAATGAATATTCCTTCCACCTTGAAGACGACGGGACGCGCGGCCGCTTCGCTCGCGCTCGTGGCCATGAGCACCGTCGCCGCCATCGCGCAGGAAGCCGCCCCGGCAGCCACCGCCGCGGCGCCCGCCGCGCCGGCACCGGCGCTCGACACCGGCAACACCGCCTGGATGCTCACCTCGACGGCGCTGGTGCTGATGATGACCATCCCGGGCCTGGCGCTGTTCTACGGCGGCATGGTGCGTAAGAAGAACGTGCTCGCCACCATCATGCAGAGCTTCGCCATCACCTGCCTGGTGACCGTGCTGTGGTTCATGTTCGGCTATTCGCTGGCCTTCACGACCAATGAATCCGCCAGCTTGAATGCTTATATCGGCGGCTTCTCGCGGTTCTTCCACCATGGCATCACCGTCTCGACGCTTTGGCTGCCGGGTGTCTCGAACATCCCCGAGTTCGTCTTCTCGATGTTCCAGATGACCTTCGCCATCATCACGCCGGCGCTGATCGCCGGCGCCTTCGCCGAGCGTATGAAATTCTCCGCGCTGCTAATCTTCATGGGCTTGTGGCTGGTCTTCGTCTATGCGCCGATCGCGCACTGGGTGTGGGGCGGCGGCTTCCTTGGCGCGGCCGGCGTGCTCGACTTCGCCGGCGGCACGGTCGTCCATATCAACGCCGGTGTCGCGGGCCTGGTCTGCGCGCTGGTTCTTGGAAAGCGCGAAGGCTACGGCACCACCAACATGGCGCCGCACAACCTGGTCTATTCCGTCATCGGCGCCTCGCTGCTGTGGGTCGGCTGGTTCGGCTTCAACGCCGGTTCGGAACTCGCCGCAGACGGCCTCGCGGGTGCCGCCATGATGAACACGCAGGTCGCCACCGCCGCCGCGGCGCTGGCCTGGATGTTCGCCGAATGGATCGTCGCCAAGAAGCCTTCGGTTCTCGGCATCATCTCGGGCGCCGTCGCCGGCCTCGTCGCGGTGACGCCGGCTTCCGGCTTCGTCAACCCGACCGGCGCCTTCATCGTCGGCATCATCGCCGGCGTGGTCTGCTACCTCTCGGCGGTCAAGCTCAAGCATGCGCTCGGCTATGACGACTCGCTCGATGCCTTCGGCGTGCATGGCATCGGCGGTATCGTCGGCGCCCTGCTCACCGGCGCGCTGGCCGATCCGGCCATCAACGCCCTTGGCAAGGACGCTTCGGTGGGCAAGCAGCTCTACGGCATCGTCTTCACCATCCTGTGGACGGCGATCGCCACCTTCGTGATCCTCTACATCGTCAAGGCCCTGGTCGGCCTGCGTCCGTCGACCCAGGAAGAGGTGGAAGGCCTCGACGTCACCCAGCACGGCGAAGTGGTGCCGTAAGGCCGTCTTCGTCAGGGGCCGGCGGATCCTCCTCCCGCCGGCCCGAATTCCTCCCAAGATCCCGTCGTGACGCTCCCAAAAGGGGCTCACGCCTTGAGGCCCGGAACAACCTTCCGGGCCTCTTTTTTGTTCGACGCCTGCCGGGCGAAGCTTCGATCACATTCACTTGATCGAGCCCATGTGAAACATCGACCCTCCAGATTCCGTAATGGGAAAGCGGAGCGTCATCCAGGCGCCTGCCAAACAAGAGGGAAGGAACCAACCGATGAACTTCAAGAACATCTTCCTGGGAGCAATGGCTCTTTCGATGATCAGCGGCGTTGCACTTGCCGGTGCTCTCGATGAGCCGGCCAACATGGCCCCGTTCTTCACCGATTCCAGCATGAAGACGATGAAGTCCGAGGCCGACTTCAAAGCAGCCTGGGCGGCGATGCCCAAGGACAAGCAGGACATGATGATGAAGGAATGCCAGGACGCGGCGATGAGCAAGCCTCACGCCGAGTTCTGCGGCAATCTGGTAACCTACGCCGGCAACAGGTGATTTGCGGCAGGTCGGGTCCGTTAGGGCCCGATCGCTTCGTCGTTTCACGGCACAGGGTGGCGGGCCGCGAGGCCTGCCATCTTTGTTCGAGCCGAGGCCCGGTAAAGGGCCATGGTTAATGCGGCCTTAACCTTCCCCCCGATAGTCTGGCGTTCGAATCTGCCGGAATGCGCCATGCGCCCGGCCAGGCAACGATCACGGGGAAGAGCATGCGTTCAGGCGCCTCAGCACCGCTCGCGCTGACCGATACGGGGCACGGCATCCAGGCATTCGCGCGGCGCCAGGTCGGGCGGCTGGTCGGCGCCGGGCTGTTCCTGTTCACCGCCTTCGGCATCGCGGCCTTGGCCACATGGAACGTCGCCGATCCGAGCTTCTCGCACGCCACCAGCAATGTCGTCACCAACGCCATGGGCTATGCCGGCGCGGTGTTCTCCGACCTCGCCATGCAGTTCTTCGGCCTTGCCGCCGTCGCCGGGCTGGTGCCGGCGGTGATCTGGGGCTTCCTTCTGTTTTCCGCGCGCGGCGTCGACAAATTGCCGAAGCGCGGCTTCGCGTGGTTCGGCTTTGCGCTCACTGCCGCGGCCATCGCCGGCTGCGTGACGCCGCCAAACACCTGGCCGCTGCCGACCGGGCTCGGCGGCGTGTTCGGCGACATGGTGCTGAAAATCCCGGGCATCGCGGTCGGCGGTTATCCGAAAGGCCTGTTCGCCAGCATCATAGCGGTCATCCTCGCAGCGCCGATGTTGTGGCTGTTCGCCTATGGCTCGGCGCTGATCGCGCGCAAGAACGGCTTTGCCGTCATGGAGCGCGCCGCCCGGCCCGATCCGCGCGAGCAGGACGAGATGCTGTTCGACGAGGATGAGGACGAGGGCGACGAAGGAATACTGGCGCTCGGCGCCATCACCCATTGGTGGCTGTCGTTCCGCGCCTTCCTGCATCGCCGCGCCGAGCGCCGCAGGCGGGAGCGCGACGAATTCGAACCGCCGATGGAGCCCAAGGCCAGCGCCTGGCGGCGCGCCGCCGAGCGGGTCGAATCGGCCGAGTTCGCCGAAGCCCGCATGAGCCCCGGCGGCCGCGCCCGCGTCGAGCCGGAATTCTTCGCCGCCATGGTCAATGACCGAAGCGTTTCAGTCGATCCGGCCGACCAGGATATCTTCGACGACGAACAGGACGAAGACGTCTACCTCGACGATTTCGACGACGAAGTGCCCGCCCAGCGGCGCGGCGCAGGCGCCAAGGTGCAGAATTTCCGCTCCGATGCCGCCACCCGCGTCGCCGCGGCGGCGGCGCGACCGGTGCCGGGCGCGCGCGTCCAGCGCGAGGCGCAGACCTCGCTGATCGGTTCTGATACGTTCGAGATGCCGTCGCTGCATTTCCTGTCCGAGCCGAAGAACGTCGCCAAGGATCCAAGCCTGTCGAAGGACGCGCTGGAGCAGAACGCGCGCCTGCTCGAAGGCGTGCTGGAGGATTTCGGCGTCAAGGGCGAGATCATCCATGTCCGCCCCGGTCCCGTCGTCACGCTCTACGAACTGGAGCCGGCGCCCGGTATCAAGTCCTCGCGCGTCATCGGCCTTTCCGACGATATCGCCCGCTCGATGAGCGCGATCGCCTGCCGCGTCGCCGTCGTGCCCGGCCGCAACGCCATCGGCATCGAGCTGCCCAACGCCAAGCGCGAGACGGTCTATCTCAGAGAGATCATGGCCAGCCGCGATTTCGAAACGACCAAGGCGAAGCTCGCGCTGGCGCTGGGCAAGACCATCAATGGCGAGGCGGTCATCGTCGACATCGCCAAGATGCCGCACGTGCTGGTCGCCGGCACCACCGGCTCCGGCAAGTCGGTCGCCATCAACACCATGATCCTTTCGCTGCTCTACAGGCTGACGCCGCAGGAATGCCGGCTGATCATGATCGACCCGAAGATGCTCGAACTCTCGGTCTATGACGGCATCCCGCATCTGCTTACGCCGGTCGTCACCGATCCCAAGAAGGCGGTCGTCGCGCTGAAATGGACGGTGCGCGAGATGGAGGACCGCTATCGCAAGATGTCCAAGGTCGGCGTGCGCAACATCGACGGCTTCAACGCGCGCGTCCAACAGGCCGAGAAGAAGGGCGAAAAGATCTCGCGCACGGTGCAGACCGGCTTCGACCGCCAGACCGGCGAGGCGATCTACGAGACCGAGGATCTCGATCTCGAGCCGATGCCCTATATCGTGGTCATCATCGACGAGATGGCCGACCTGATGATGGTGGCCGGCAAGGATATCGAGGGCGCGGTGCAGCGCCTGGCGCAGATGGCGCGCGCGGCCGGCATCCATGTCATCATGGCGACACAGCGCCCGTCCGTCGACGTCATCACCGGCACCATCAAGGCCAATTTCCCGACCCGCATATCCTTCCAGGTGACGTCGAAGATCGACAGCCGCACTATCCTTGGCGAGCAGGGCGCCGAGCAGCTGCTCGGCATGGGCGACATGCTCTACATGGCCGGCGGCGGCCGCATCCAGCGCGTGCACGGCCCGTTCGTGTCGGACGACGAGGTCGAGAAGGTCGTCGGGCATCTGAAGCTGCAGGGCGTGCCGGAATATCTCGACGCCATCACCGAGGATGACGAGGAAGACGACGAGGACGGTCCGTCGGGCAAGGGCGGCTCCGGCGGCGGTGGCGGCGGCAATTTCGAGGATTCCGACGATCCTTACGACCAGGCCGTGGCGGTGGTGCTGCGCGACGGCAAGGCCTCGACCAGCTACATCCAGCGCAGGCTCGGCATCGGCTACAACCGCGCCGCCTCGATCATCGAGAAGATGGAGAAGGAAGGCATTGTCGGCGCGGCCAACCATGCCGGCAAACGCGAAATACTGGTGCCAACCGAAGAGGACAAGTTCTAGGGTTTGTCGAGATTCAGGTGAGGCCGGCCTGCAAATGGCGGCTTCCTGCGCTTCCGGTGCTCACGTACGAAAAGTACGCTCCGCTCCGGCCTTCGCCGGCCGAAGCTCTCATAAGTGTCTCCGCTCTATGAAGGCTACGGTCGGCGTAGGCCGGTTCTCGGAAGTCACCATTTTCGTCTCGGCCTGACCTGAATCTCGACAAACCCTGGCCCGGCGAGACGCCGAAACGGGTCAGCAAGCAACTTGAAATCACCTTGTGCGTTTGTGCGATGGGCTGTCGCCCGCGCATATCCGACGGACCTGTCGCGCACCCGCCAAACTTAAGCCCTAGTGGGAGTCCAGAAACTGCGACGACACGAATCACAGGAAGCGACCGGCATGAAGACCCAGACAGAATTCGCCATCACCCGCCGCCAGGTCCTCGGCCTCGGCCTGATGCTTGGCGGAGCCGCCGCTCTCAACCTCGTGCCGGGCTACCAGCTCGTGGCCGCGGCGCAGGCCGCCGTGCCGCCGGCGGCGCAGAAGATCGCCGACCATTTCTCCTCGGTGAAGTCGATGAGCGGCGAGTTCGTCCAGTTCGGCCCGAAAGGCGAGCAGACCGGCGGCAAGTTTTTCCTCGAACGCCCGGGCAAGATCCGCTTCAACTATGACGGATCCTCGAACTTCCGCGTCATCTCCGACGGCAAGTCGGTGGTGATCCTCAACAAGAAGCTCAACACCTCCGACCTCTATCCGCTGTCGAAGACGCCGCTGAAGCTGCTGCTCGACGACCGGATCGATCTCTCCGGCGGGCGCGTCAAGGCCATCAAGGAAGAGGACGACCTGACCACCATCAAGCTTTCCGACAAGTCGGTCTTCGGCAATGCGATGATCACCATGATGTTCGACCCGAAGACCTATGATCTGCGCCAGTGGACGATCACCGATGCTCAAGGCAAGGACACCACGGTGATGATCTTCAACACCAAGGAAGGCGTCAGCTTCCCGCCGGACACGTTTGCCATCGACTATACCGCGAACCGCGAGCTGAATACGAAAACCAGATAAGTTCTCCCCGTTTACGAGGAGAGATGCCCCGCAGAGCAAAGAGGGGCAGCGCTGACCCGGCCGTTGTCGCTTAGCTTGTTTTTGTCGCGCTTGGCTGGCACTAGTGCGGCGACTTTCGCCGTCCTGGACTCCGCCGCATGCCCTTCACCATCGCCACCTGGAACATTAACTCCGTGCGCCTGCGCATGCCGATCGTCGAGCGGCTCCTGAAAGAGCACGCGCCCGACGTGCTGTGCTTGCAGGAGACCAAGGTTCCCGACGAGCTGTTCCCGGAAAAAGCCTTCCGCAAGGCGGGCTACGAGCACATCCTGTTCCACGGCCAGAAAGGCTATCACGGCGTCGCTACCGTTGCCCGCCGTCCTATCGAGCTGGTCGAAAAGCGGCGGTTCTGCGAGATCGACGACAGCCGGCATCTGTCGGTCAGGGTGCAGGCGGGCGGCAAGTCGGTGCTGGTGCACAATTTCTACGTGCCGGCCGGCGGCGACGAGCCGGACCCGGAGATCAACCGCAAATTCAGGCACAAGCTCGATTTCGTCCATGAGATGAACGCCATGCCGGCGAGCCAGGACGAGCTATCCGCGTCGATCCTGGTCGGCGACCTGAACATCGCGCCGCAGGAGCATGACGTCTGGTCGCACAAGCAATTGCTCAACGTCGTCAGCCATACGCCGGTCGAGACGACAAATTTCGAGGCGATGCGCGAGGCCGGCGGTTGGGTTGACCTGATGCGGCTCAACGTGCCCGCCGAGCAGAAACTCTACACCTGGTGGAGCTACCGCGCGAAGGACTGGGAAGCCTCCAACAGGGGGCGCAGGCTCGATCACGTGTGGTCGTCAGCCAATCTGGTGCCGAGCTTCACCGGCTACGAGATCCTGCAGGCGGCGCGCGGCTGGGAGAAGCCGTCCGATCATGTGCCGGTTATTGCACGGTTCGATCTGGATTAGCGTGGGACGGCGGGAGGGGCGCCTGCCTTTGCGGTCGTCATTCTAGGGCGGAGCAAGGAGCGAAGCGACGCGCGCAGACCCTAGAATGACGAAGGCGCTCTCTGGCCGACGCCTACCGCTAACCCGTAAACCGCGGCGCCAATTCCTCGATGCGGGCGATCATCTGCTGGAATTCCTCCAGGATGCGCGCGTGCAGTTGCACGGCGAGGTCCGGATACTCCTCCAGGATGCGGCGGAACATCTTGCGGCTCAGCCGGATCACTTCCGAATCGACCGCAGCGGAGGCGCTGGTCAGCCGGTTGGTGTCGGCGATCAGCGCCAGTTCGCTCAGCATGGTGCCCGGGCCTGCCGTACCGATCGGGACGCGTTCACCGCCCAGCTCCCGATAGAGTGCGATCAAGCCGCTGACCACAATGTAGGCAGAGTCGGCGACGTCGTCCTCGCGGTAGAGCTTATGATCGGCCTGGAGCACGGTGGTCTCGGCGCCGAAGGCGAGCAGGCGCAGCTGTTCCTGCGTGAAGCCCTGGAAAAGCTTCACGCTGGACAGGATTTGGATGTCGTCATCCAGCGCCATCCTAGCTGTGTCCCCGAGCGGTCAGTCCAATCCCTCCTTTGGAGCGGCGCGCCCTCCTGGGCGCGCGAGAAACGCTCCACCGTGCATCGTGCGATGCGTGCAACGAGCCGATCCATCACCCTCCAGCACCAGGATCGCACCCGAGCGGTCCCGCCCCGACCGCTCATTCCGTTTGTTTCGGCGCAATTCCGGACGGAAAACCGCCTCACACTTTTCCTGGAATTGCTCTAGATCATGAATGTTTAAGGAACCAGCTTGTAGCCGCCGCTTTCTGTCACAAGAATTTCGGCATTGGAAGGATCGCGCTCGATCTTCTGGCGCAACCGGTAGACATGGGTCTCCAGCGTGTGCGTGGTGACGCCGGAATTGTAGCCCCAGACCTCTTCCAACAGGACGTCGCGCGTCACCACTTTCTGGTCGGCGCGGTAGAGATACTTGATGATCGAGGCTTCCTTCTCGGTCAGCCGCACCTTGGCGCCGCGCGGATCGATCAGCAGCTTCTGGCTGGGCTTGAACGTATAGGGGCCGACGGAGAAGGTCGCGTCCTCGCTCTGCTCATGCTGGCGAAGCTGGGCGCGGATGCGGGCTAACAGCACGGCGAAGCGGAAAGGCTTGGTCACATAATCGTTGGCGCCGGCCTCGAGACCCAGAATCGTGTCGGAATCGGTGTCATGGCCAGTCAGCATGATGATCGGCGCCTTGTAGCCGCCCTTGCGCAGGATTTTCACCGCCTCGCGGCCATCCATGTCGGGCAGGCCAACATCCATGATGAGCAGGTCGACGACGCCGCCGCGCGCCGCGGCAACGCCTTTTGCGGCGGTCGATTCCTGCTGGACGTCGAATTCTTCGTAGAGCGCCAGTTGCTCGACCAGGGTGGCGCGCAGGTCGTCGTCATCATCGACGATCAGGATGGTGCGTGATGTCATGGATCAATCCGTTGTTTTAAAAAGAATATTCAGTTGACCTCCCCCCATTTATGCGGAAGCTCACCGGCGCAACAGCCGATCACAGTGATTTGTTCCGTGAGACAATCATACAAGAAAAAACGCGCGCGCAATGAGGCGGCCGCATTTTTGCCGAAAGCCTTGCGTGTTTTGGTCGTGCGCGCACGGCCCGGCAATCCGGCGCAGGGGTTCCTGCAGGCCGGCAAAACGGTGTTTCCCTGCGCTTTGGGGCGCGGCGGCATCACCGCCAACAAGCATGAAGGGGACGGCGCGACGCCGTTGGCGTCGATGCGCATCCTGTCAGGCTATTTTCGGGGCGATCATTTCGCGGGCGGGCGCAGGACGAGGCTGCCGATGGCGCCGATCGGTCCGGATCTCGGCTGGTGCGAGGTGCCGGACGACCGCAATTACAACCGGCCGGTGAAGATCCCCTATGGCGCGAGCCATGAGCGGATGCGGCGCGACGACCGGCTCTACGATGTCTGCCTGGTGCTCGACTGGAACATCGCGCCACGCCGGCGCGGCCGCGGCAGCGCGATCTTCTTCCATCTGGCCCGGCCCGGCTTCACGCCGACGCAAGGCTGCGTGGCTGTGACGGCGCGGACCATGGCGAGGCTGCTTCCGTTGCTGTCGGACAGGACGGTGGTGCGGGTAGTTAGATAGGCAGTAGGCAGTAGGCAGTAGGCAGTAGGCAGTAGGCAGTAGGCAGTAGGCAGTAGGCAGTAGGCAGTAGGGCTCTCTTTCTATTGCCTACTGCCTATCCCTACTGCCTCTTTCCCGGTTTCTGCCAGCCCGTGCCGAGCAGGCCGATTTCACGAAGCTCCCGGTCCATCGCCTTTGCCACATCCCGGCGCCCGGCGCCGATGTCGCGCAACTGGCTGCTGGAGAGGTCTTCGACCGACTCGTGCGGCAGCCGGGCGGCGACCCGGGCCTGGCGCAGCCAATCGCGTGCCGAACGCAGCCAAAGGGTGAGGCCGGAGGGGCGTTCCAGGGAGGTGCAGGACTTCAGGGCGATCTCAGACATGGCTCTATCCGTGTTCTCCGGATATCAAATCCGGTTTGATAGTGTTTCGATGAAGCCATCATGCCGGATTGAAAAACAAACGAGAAACGAGTAGTTCTTTTTCGATCATCAAGTTTTATTTGGAGATCTCATGTCCAAGCTGCTGCCCGGAACGCGTGCGCTGCGGACGTTCGAAGCGGCCGCCAGGCATCTCAACTTCACCCGCGCCGCCGACGAGCTCGGCCTGACCCCGGCGGCGGTCAGCCACCAGATCAAGGAAATCGAGGATCAGCTCGATCTGGTGCTGTTCACGCGCACCAGCCGCACCATCCGGCTGACCGAGGCAGGCAACGTGCTTCTGGAGGCCTCGGTCGATGCGCTCGACCTGCTCAACCGCGCCGTCAGCCGCGCCCGCAAGATGACGCGCGGCACGGCGCTGCTGAAGGTGACGCTCGACGCCCAATTCGCGACGAAATGGCTGATGCGGCGGGTCGACGATTTCCGCAAGCAGAAGCCGGGCGTCGAGCTGCGTTTCGACATCACCTACGATGTACGGGATTTCGACCTTGACGACGTCGATGTCGGCATCCGCTTCGGCACCGGCAGATATCCGGGGCTCACCGCGCACCGGCTGTTCGAAAATATCATCATCCCGGTGTGCAGCCCGGCACTCCTTGCTTCTGGTCCGCCGCTGAAGGAGCCGCGCGATCTCTTCAACCATACGCTTGCGCATATCGAATGGTCGCGGCAGGGGGTGACATGGCCGAACTGGCGCATGTGGATGCAGGCGGCCGGCGTCGACGATTTCGACGACAGCCGCACGCTGGTGTTCAGGTCCTCGACGGATGCCACGCAGGCGGCGCTCGACGGCAACGCGGTGGCGCTGGCCGATTTCGCCATGGTGGCAAACGACCTTTCGCAAGGGCGGCTGGTGCGCCCTTTCGAGCTCGGCATCAAGGTCGCGCCGGACTTCGCCTATTTCCTGGTCTACCCCGAGGCCGCGAAGGACGACGCGCGCATCGCCGCCTTCCGCGAATGGCTTACCGAGGAAGCGGCGAGGACGCCGACATAGACTATTATGGTCAGCCCGCGGGGGCGGCGGGCGCGCCGAACCAGCCGATGACGGCGCCGATGATCAACATCACGCCCAGCCAGTGGCCGGCATCGATCAGTGTCAGGGCCCAGCCGAAGCCCTCGTAGCGGTGGTTGACGGTGAGCGTGGTGGCGATGAAGCCGAGCCAGAGCACGAAGCCGAACAGCAGCCCCGCGATCGGGTTGGGTTCGCCGCCGGTTATCGCGCCCACCACCAGTGTCAGGACAAGCGCCATGATGAGCTCGGCGACGAAGCTGACGATGAAGGGAACGGCCGAGCGTTTCATGGTCGCGGGGTCGAGCTTGGCCGCCTTCAGCCAGGGCTTGCTCAAGCCCATGTACCAGGCGGCGCCGAACAACCATGCCACGACAGCGGCGGCGATCACCGCCAGCCAGTTCACGACCGAAAAATCCATGCTTTCCCCTCCAAGTCGATAGGCGATGGAACGCTTGTTCGGCCATTCCGTCAAGCAAGGCGCCAGACAGTCGTGCGCTTGACCTCGGCGTCCTCCAGCACGCGCGTCACAGGAACTTGGTAAACGGCCAGTGATTCCAACCCGATCCTGGGGAGATAGGCGCGACCCGGATCGCCGATGAGGATATCGGTGCCGCGCGCCCGCAGGCGCGCGAACCAGGGCAGCAAGCTGTCGGCGAAAGCCTTGTCGTAGAAGACGTCGCCGGCAAGCACGACGTCCCAGCCATCGTCGGAGCCGACACAATTCGTACCGAGGAATTGCGCTTCGACGGCGTTGGCTTCGAGGTTGAGCGCGATCGCCGTCTCGCAAAACGGATCGATGTCGGCGGCGATCACCTTTGCCGCGCCGGCTTTCATCGCCGCGATGGCGACGAGGCCGGAACCGGAAGCGAAGTCGAGCACCCGTTTGCCGCGCACCGTTCCGGGATTGTCGAGCACATAGCGGGCGAGACCCTGGCCGCCGGCCCAGGCAAAGGCCCAGAAAGGCGGCGGCAGGCCGATCTCGGCCAGCTCCTCCTCGGTGCGCAGCCACAGATCATGCGCCTTGTCGGCGAGATGCAAAAACACTTCCGGCACATGCGGCGGCGCCATCAGCGCCGTGTTGTCGAGGATGAATTTTCTCGCGCTCTTCGGCGTGAGCTTCGTCACGGCGCCGGGTTGAGCTCGGCCATGCGGCAGACCTCTTTCCATTCGGCCGGCGTCACCGGCTGAACGGAAAGCCGGCCGAGCCGAACCAGCGCCATCTCGGCGAGCTTGGGATTGGCCTTGACCTGTTCCAGCGTCACCGGCTTCGGCACGTCCTTGTAAGCGCGGATGTCGACGCATTCCCAGCGCGGATCGTCGGTCGTGGTGTCGGGATGGGCCAGCGCGCAGACCTCGGCGATGCCGACGATGTCGAGCCCCTCATTGGAATGATAGAAGAAGCCGAGATCGCCGATCTGCATCGCCTTCATGTTGTTGCGGGCGGCGTAGTTGCGCACGCCGTCCCACTGCGTGCCGGCCTTGCCCTTGGCCTTCAGCGCATCGAAGGAAAAGACCGAAGGTTCGGACTTGAACAGCCAGTAGTTCATATTTCTTGTCCCATCGCTTTGCCGCCACGCATGGCGTTCCCGTCTATGCTTACTCTCTCGCCGTCGCCGCGACGAGAGCCGCGAAACGATCACGCGTCGGCAGGCTTCTGGAAGACCCAGTTCCACGGACGGATGTGGACGCTTTCGAACAGGCCGGCCTTGGCGTAGGGGTCGGCGGCGGCGAGCGCTTGGGCCCCAGCCATGTCCGGCGCATCGATCATCACCAGGCTGCCGTCCGGCTTGCCGTCGGCGTCGAGGAAGGGACCGGCAAAGGCAAGCTTGCCTTCGCTGATCAGGCCTTCCAGGAAAGCCGCATGCGCCGGCCGCGTGTCGACGCGCAGCTGCAGGCTGCCGGGCTTGTCCTTGCAAATCAACGCAAACAGCATTTTTCAACTCCGATGGTTCAGATGTCGGTTTCGGTCTTGAGCGGGCGTGTCATCAGCGCGGTCACCGCCTGGCCAATGGTCACCTTGCCGTCGAGGATGGCGGCGACGGCGGAGATGATCGGGGCCTCGATGCCGCGCTCGGCGGCGATTCGGGCGGCAATGCCCGCCGTCGGCACGCCTTCGGCCAGCGGCAGGCCGGCAAGCGGGTTGTCCTGGCCCAGCGCCAGGCCATAGGCGAAGTTGCGCGACTGCGATGACGAACAGGTGAGCAACAGGTCGCCGAGGCCGGAAAGCCCCATCAGCGTCTCGGGCCTGGCGCCGAAGGCGGCACCGATGCGGCGCAATTCGACGAAGCCACGCGTCACCATGGCGGCCTGGGCGCTGGCCCCAAGCCCGGCGCCGGTGACGGCGCCGGCGGCAATGGCAAAGACGTTCTTCAGCGCGCCGCCGATCTCGACGCCGATCAGGTCGTCGCTGGAATAGCAGCGCAGGTTCTCCGCCGAGAAGCGCGCGGCGAGCTCCGCTGCAAGATCGCGCTCGCGAGCGGCAACCACGACTGCCGTCGGCAGGCCGCGCGCGACATCGCTGGCGAAGCTCGGGCCGGACAGTGCCGCGACCGGATTGCCCGGCAGGCTTTCAGCGACGATCGCCGACAGCAGCGCGCCGGTGTCGCGCTCGATGCCCTTGGCGCAAAGCACCAGCGGCACGCCTGCGGGGACGTGGTTGCGCGCATCGGCCAGGACCGCGCGCAGCGACTGCGCCGGCGTCACGGCGAGCACGCAGTCGGCGCCGTCAAGCGCCCCGGCCATATTGCTGGTGGCGGCGATGCCCGGCGCGATCCGGATGCCGGGCAGGTAGCGCGGGTTCTCGCCGCGGGCGACGGCGGCCACGGTTTCGGCGTCGCGCGCATAGAGCCGGACGTCATGGCCGGCGCGCAGCATGGCCAGCGCCAGCGCCGTGCCCCAGGCGCCGCCGCCCAGCACCGCAACGCGCCAGCTGCCTGATTGCTTGCCGCTCGTTCTCTTCGCTGTCATGCCTTGGCCCCGCGTCGGCCCGAGCCGACCAGGGGCATGGAAACGCTGTCCAGCGGCCAGCGCGAACGCGGTACGAAATCGGCGGTGTTTTCGTCGGCGATGCCGGCGCGCAGCCGCTCGATGCCGGCCCAGGCGATCATCGCCGCATTGTCGGTGCAGAGCTTTTGCGGCGGCGCGACGAAGGCGAAGCCGGCTTGCGAACAAAGCGCTTCAAGCGTTGCCTTGATGGTGCGGTTGGCGGCGACGCCGCCGGCGACGACCAGCGCCGGCTTTGCCTGGCCGGGGAATTCCTGGCGGAAGCGGGCAAGCGCGCGCGCCACGCGGTCGCCCAATGCGTCGGCCACAGCCGCCTGGAAAGAGGCGCAGATATCGGCGACGTCCTGGTCGCTCAGCGGCGCGATAGCGGTCGCCGCCTGGCGCACCGCCGTCTTCAGGCCCGAGAAGGAGAAATCCGGCTGCGCCGAGCCCTTCATCGGGCGTGGGAAGGCGAAGCGGCCCGCATCGCCGCTGGCCGCGGCCTTCTCAACATTCGGCCCGCCGGGATAGGGCAGCCCGAGCATCTTGGCCGTCTTGTCGAACGCTTCGCCGAGCGCATCGTCGATGGTCGTCGCCCAGCGCTGGTAATCGCCGACGCCGCGCACCGCGACGATCTGGGTGTGGCCGCCGGAGACGAGCAGGAGAAGGTAGGGGAAGTCGAGACCGTCGGTCAGCCGCGCCGTCAGCGCGTGGCCTTCGAGGTGGTTGATGGCGATCAGCGGCTTGTTGGCGGCTGCGGCGATCGCCTTGGCGGTCATCAAGCCGACGATCAGCCCACCGACCAGACCCGGCCCCGCCGTCGCGGCAATCGCGTCGACCTCGTCGAGCGAGACCGACGAGTCGGCAAGTGCTGCCTCGATGATGCCGTCCAGCGCCTCGACATGGGCGCGCGCGGCAATCTCGGGCACGACGCCGCCGAAGGCCGCGTGCTCCTCGATCTGGCTGAGCACGATGTTGGACAGGATTTCGGGCGCGGAGCCGCCGTCCAGCGCCACCACACTGGCCGCTGTCTCGTCGCAACTCGTCTCAATGCCCAGAACGCGGATCAATTGGTCGCTGTCCACAAAGATTGTGTCGTCGGAGGTCTGTCGATATTCAGGTGATGCCGGCCTGCAAATGGCGGGTTTCTGCGCTTCCGGTGCTCACGTACCCAAAAGTACGCTCCGCTCCGATTCTCGAAACCCACCGTTTTCGGCTCGGCCTGACCTTGAATCTCGGCAGACCTCGAGTTCACTCGGGGGTTATCACGGACCGCGCGCCATGCAAACTTTGAAAATCGGAACACGCGGAAGCCCGCTGGCGCTCGCCCAGGCGCATGAGACGCGGGCGCGGCTGATGCAGGCGCATGGGCTGCCCGAGCAGGCATTCGAAGTAATGCCGATCTCGACCAGCGGCGACCGCATCCAGGATCGGCCGCTGTCGGAGGCCGGCGGCAAGGGCCTGTTCACCAAGGAAATCGAGGAAGCGCTGCTTGACGGCCGCATCGACATCGCCGTGCATTCGTCGAAGGACATGCCGACGGTGCTGCCCGACGGATTGGAGCTTGTCACCTTCCTGCCGCGCGAGGACGCCCGCGACGCCTTCATCGGCAAGAAGGTGAAACGGATCGCCGACCTGCCGCATGGCGCGATCGTCGGATCGTCGTCGCTTCGCCGCCAGGCGCTGCTTCGCCGCATGCGGCCGGATTTCGAGGTGGTGATCTTCCGCGGCAATGTGCAGACGCGGCTGCGCAAGCTGGACGAAGGCGTCGCCGAGGGCACCATCCTGGCCTATGCCGGGCTGAAGCGGCTCGGGCTCGAACATGTCGTCACCGACCTGATGCCGCTGGAGGCTTTCCCGCCGGCGCCGGGGCAAGGCGCGATCGGCATCGAAACCCGCATCGGCGACCGCGACGTCGAGAGAATGCTGGCGGCGATCCATCACGTGCCGACCGGCCAGGCGCTGTCCTGCGAGCGCGCCTTCCTCGCCGCGCTCGACGGCTCGTGCCGCACGCCGATCGCCGGCCACGCGACGGTCTTGGGCGAGAAATTGTCCTTCGCCGGGCTGATCATCTCGCCCGACGGCACGGAATCGCACGAGGTCCGGCTGGAAGGCGAGGCCGCGGACGCGGCGGAGATCGGCCTGGACGCCGCGCGGACGGTTCGCGCCAGGGCCGGTGCTAAATTCTTCGACGGCTGGGCCTGACATGGTCCGCGTCCTGGTGACGAGGCCGGAGCCTGGCGCGTCGCGCACGGCACGACGCCTCGAAACCTTGGGATTCCTGCCGATCCTGCTGCCATTGACCGAGACGAGGACATTGCCGGCCGAGGCGACCATCGGCGGCGATGCCGTCGCGGTCGTCGTCACCAGCGCCAATGCGGTGCGGCATGCGCCCGGGGCGCTGATCTCGGCGCTTGCGAGCCTGCCTTGCCACGCGGTTGGCAAAAGGACGGCCGAAGCCTGCCGCGCAGTGGGGTTCCTCTCCGTCACGGAAGGTCCGGGTGACGCCGAAGCGCTGGCCGACGCCATCGCCGGCGGCCTTGCCGGCAAGGCAATCGTTTATCTGTGCGGCCGCGTCCGCTTCCCGGTATTCGAGCAGCGGCTGGCGGCGGCGAGCGTGCATGTCCAGGCGATCGAGACCTACGACACGACAGGGATCGACTATGGCGATGCCGACGTGGTCGCTCGCCTGTCGCGCCATCCGGTCGAGGCGGCGCTACTCTATTCGGCCAAGGCCAGTGCCGCGCTGGTCGACCTGGCAACGCGGCCAGCCCTGCAGCATCTCTTTGGAAAAACAGAATTTTTAGCGCTTTCGGCGCGTGTCGCCGAGCCGCTGCAGGGGATCGTCCGTCAACCGATCCGCATCGCATCCAAGCCCGAGGAAGATGCGCTGCTGGCGCTTTTGTCGCTGCCCGGCTGAGCCGCGTCATCACACCGCCCCCTTTTCACCGCTTGGTGATGTGCTAGAGCATCCTGACGCTCTGGACCCATTGATCCATCCTCAAGCCATTTTGCGGAGCCCAAGCATGGTCAAGACGCCGAAGATGCGACATTCGAAGACCCGGCGCGAGCCGGTGACCATCGAACTCGAGCCCGGCGCCGTCTCGCGAATCACCGACGAGGATGCCGCCAAGGCCGAGGCCGAGGCCGCGCAGACCGACGAGGCGAAGGCGCAAGAGGCCGCCGCCGCTTCGCAGCCGGAGGCGCCGGAAGAGCCGATCCATGCCGAGCAGGCCGATATCGAGCCGTGGGAGCATAGCGACGCCGCGCAGGCGGCCGCCGACAGGTCCGAGGCCGGCAAGGACGAGCCGGAGGCGCCGTACCCCGGCGGTTCCGATGCGTCGAAGAGCCAGTCCAAGGGCTTCGAGTATAATTTTGAGGACGCCTCCGCGTCCGGCGCCGGCGCCTCCACAGCGAAGCCAAGCGAGACACGGAGCGAGGATCGCGTGCCGCAGCCTTCGCGCAAAACCGGCGTCAACGCCATCGCCGCGGGCGTCATCGGCGGCGTGATCGCGCTTGCCGGCGCCGGCCTGCTGCAGGCGGTCGGCATGCTTGGCGCGCCAGGCTCGGGCGGCGGATCCCTCGATGGCGTCAATGGCGAGATCGCTTCGCTGAAGAGCGAGATCACGGCGCTGAAGGAAAGCGGCGACACGGGTGCGTCGGCCAAGGTCGACGGCCTTTCATCGGCGCTCGACCAGGTCAAGGCCGATGTGGCGGCGCTGAAATCCTCGGCCGGACAGAGCGGCGACGGCGCCGCGCTCAAGGCGCTCGGCGACAAGGTCGGCCAGATCGAGACGATCGTCGCCGGCCTGCAGAAGAACGGCAGCGTGGCACCCGTCGATCTCGGGCCGCTCAACGAGAAGATCGCCGGGCTCGACGCGCTGGTGAAATCGACCGGCGACGCGGCCAAGGCCGAGGACGGCCGGGTCGCGGCGCTGGAACAGTCGGTGTCGCAGCTTTCCGGCAAGGTCGAGGCGCAGGCCTCGCAGCCCAAGATCGCGCTGGCGATCGCGGCCTCGGCGCTGAAGTCGGCGCTCGATCGCGGCGCGCCATTCGCGACCGAGCTCGACACCTTCGCGGCGATCGCGCCGGATGCGCCGGAGCTCGCGGCGCTGCGCTCCTATGCCGAAAAGGGCGTGCCGACCCGCGCCACCATCGCGTCGGAGGCCGATGCGGCCGCCAATGCCATGGTCGAGGCGGCGACACCGGTCGACCAGAATGCCGGCTTCTTCCAGAGCCTGGTGTCGAGCGCGGAATCGCTGGTCAAGATACGGCCGGTGGGGACTATCGAAGGCAAGGGGGCGCCGGAAACCGTGGCCCGCATGGAAGTGGCGGTCAACCAGGGCGACTACGCCAAGGCGCTCGGCGAATACGATACGCTGCCCGACGCAGCGAAAGCGGCCGGCGCCGATTTTGCCGGCAAACTGAAGGCGCGGCTGGAGGTCGAAAAGCAGCTCGAAGCGTTGATTGCCGGCGCGACGAAGGCGTGAGGACGACAAGATGATCCGCCTTCTCGTCTTCCTCGCCGTCGTCTTCGCGCTGGGACTGGGCTTCGCCTGGCTGGCCGATCGCCCAGGCGACATGATCGTCACCTTCAACGGCTACCAGTACCAGATCACGCTGATGGTGGCGGCGGTGGCGATCGTCGCCGTGGTCGCCGCGGTGATGATCGTCTGGTGGCTGATCAAGTCGCTGTGGAACAGCCCCTACACGATCTCGCGCTATTTCCGGGTGCGCCGCCGCGACCGCGGCTACCAGGCGCTGTCGACGGGCATGATCGCCGCCGGCGCCGGCGACGGCGCGCTGGCGCGCAAGAAGACCAAGGAGGCGGTGAAGCTGATCAACTCCGATCAGGAGCCGCTGATCAATCTGCTCGACGCCCAGGCCTCGCTGCTCGAAGGCGACCATAAAGGCGCGCGGGAAAAATTCGAGCGTATGCTCGACGATCCCGAGATGCGGCTGCTCGGCCTGCGGGGGCTCTATCTCGAGGCCGAACGCCTCGGCGACCGCAATGCCGCGCGCCACTATGCCGGCCGTGCGGCGGCGGTTGCGCCGCAGCTTGCCTGGGCGGCGGAATCGACGCTCGAGGAGCTGACCGAACGCGGCGACTGGGACGGCGCGCTGAAGCTGGTCGAGGCGCAGAAATCGACAAGGCAGATCGAGCGCGACGCGGCCAACCGCCGCCGCGCCGTGCTGCTCACCGCCAAGGCGCAGGCGCTGGTCGACAGCGATCCGAACGCGGCCCGCACCGCGGCGCTCGAAGCCAACAAGCTGGCGCCGGATTTCGCGCCGGCGGCGGTGATCGCCGCCGATCTGGTTATCCGGCAAAACGACGTGCGCAAGGGCTCCAAGATACTGGAGGCCGCGTGGAAGGCCGAGCCGCATCCGGATATCGCCGAGCTCTACACCCATGCCAGGCCGGGCGATGCCGTGCTCGACCGCCTCAACCGGGCGAAGAAACTGCAGGAATTGAAGAAGAATCACGCCGAGTCGTCCATGACCGTGGCGCGGGCGGCGCTCGACGCGCAGGATTTCGCCACCGCGCGGCGCGAGGCGGAGGCCGCGATCCGCATGGATCGCCGCGAGGGCGCCTATCTGCTGCTCGCCGATATCGAGGAAGCCGAGACCGGCGACCAGGGCAAGGTGCGGCAACTGCTGTCGAAGGCCGTGCGCGCGCCGCGCGATCCGGCCTGGGTGGCGGACGGCGTCATCTCCGAGCGCTGGGCGCCGGTGTCGCCGGTCACCGGCAAGCTCGATGCCTTCACCTGGCGCGCGCCGATGGAGCGGCTTGGCCAGCTGATCGACAGCGACGCGGATGTTGCCGTGCCGGCGATCACCGCCGCGCCGCCCGCCGCACCCGCTGAAAAGGCAATCGATATTGTTGCCGACGCGCCCGCCGAGAAGCCGGTGCCGGCGAATGGCGGCGAGAGGGACGCGGCCGTTGCGGAAGCCGTCAGCGAAGCTGAAACTACCGGACGGGGTTCGCAATTACCGCCTTTGCCGGACGATCCAGGTGTCGCGCCGGAAGAAGAAGCGGAAAAATCGCCGCGCCGGTTTCGTTTGTTTTGAGGCCGGGCTTTGGCGGGTAGGGAAAAGATGTCGATGTTCGAGCGTGTGTTGTCCTTCCTGAGAGATCTGCCGGCTACCGGCCATGCCAGGCCGAGCGCCGACGATCCGCGCGTCGCGGCCTCGGCGCTGCTCTACCATGTGATGAACGCCGACGGCGTGCGCCAGGACGTTGAATGGGAGCGCTTCAAGGAGATCCTGGCCGAGACCTATTCGGTGAGCGGCGAGGAGCTCGACGCGCTGGCCGCGGCCGGCGAGCGCGCCGACAATGAGGCGATCGACCTCTACGCCTTCACCAGCGTGCTCAAGCGCGATCTCGACGCCGAGGCGCGCAAGGCCTTCATCGGCCTGATGTGGGAAATCGTCTATGCCGACGGCGAGCTGCACGAGCTCGAGGACAACACGGTCTGGCGGGTCGCCGAGCTGATCGGCGTCGAGCGCCATGACCGCATCGAGGCGCGCCAAAAAGCGGCGGCCGAGGCGCCCGGCGCGCGGGGCAAATCGAGCGACGAATAACAGGACCCTTCGCCTTCCATGCCATCAAGACCGAGGCCGAGACCAAGAATCCTGATCGTGCTGCATCAGGAGAATTCGAGCCCCGGCCGCGTCGGCCACATGCTCCTGGAAGAAGGCTTCGATCTCGACATCCGCAGGCCGCCGCTCGGCGATGGGCTGCCCTGCACGCTGGACGATCATGCCGGCGCTGTGGTGTTCGGCGGGCCGATGAGCGCCAATGACGAGGACGAGTTCGTCCGCCGCGAGACGGACTGGCTGCAAATCCCGCTCAAGGAGAACCGGCCGTTCCTCGGCATCTGCCTCGGCGCGCAGATGCTCGCCAACCATCTCGGCGGCAAGGTCGAGGGCCATGGCGAGGGCCTGGTCGAGATCGGCTGGTATCCGCTGAAGGCGACCGACGCCGGCAAGAAACTGCTGCACTGGCCGGAGATGGTCTACCAGTTCCACCGCGAAGGCTTTTCGCTGCCGAAGGAAGCGACGCTGCTGGCGACGGCGGAGACCTATCCCAACCAGGCCTTCCGCTATGGCGAGAATGCCTGGGGCATACAGTTCCACGGCGAGCTGACTCGGGTGATGATGCAGCGCTGGGTGGTGCGCGGCGCGCATCGCTTCGAATTGCCCGGCGCGCAGCCCGGCCGCGACCATCTCGGCGGCAGGCTGATCTGGGACATGCACCTCAAGCGCTGGCTGGGCGAGTTTTTGGCGTTGATTTTTGGCCGGCCGGCCGTGGGATAAAGTAAAACTGATTGCGCTGGATGGCGGACCCTTATCCTAAGATACTATGCCCAAGAGCGAGCACGCCGGGGAGGGTGCAACGACTAGTTGACGGACAAAAACTCTGCTTCAACAGAGAACTATTTTCCTTAGAAGTAACTTGGAGGGTATGTCTCTCGTCCCTTTTCGCCCACCACTGCTGGCCGACTATCGAACCAATTTGACGTTTAACTTTTTCAACGCGGTGCCAATCTGGCCCAGCTGAGTAAGCGGTGCGATACACCTCTCTGCGAGATGTGAGGTGATTGCGCGATCGAATACTGCGATGCAGTTCTCGCCGGCAAGCCGGGAGGCATAGAGTATGCCGTCGATCGTCGCGTCCTTATAGACGAGATCCGCGAACTGCTGCGCTTCATTGAAGCATTTGGCCCCGGCGATATCGGTCGACACGCCAAGCTTGAGACAGCCACCCTTGCGCAAGTCCACTACTCGCAGGGGCTGGATCGTGTCGAGCTGCACCGCAGAGCGATCGGCGAGTTCCGAAATGAAGAGGCGCCGGTCTTCGATACTCTCATATCGATCACGCACAACCGTCTCGGCGAGCGCAGTCGCAAGATTACGGGCGGCATACAAAACCGCAAAATTCTTCTTGGTACCGCCGAACCGTGAAACTCCTGCCGCATACCCGAGCGGCGTCGCTTGAAAGAATGACGGGATTATTCGGACATAACTCGAAAACTCGAAAGTCTTGGTCTGGCTTGCGAGCAGTCCTTCCCCCACGATCATGGTCAGCCGAAGTCGCGCTTAGCCAAGTCCAGGACACGATCAATAGCGCCTGCCTTCAGCAATGCTATCGGAGCCGGTTCATCGGTCGCTGGCCGAGGCGTCCGCAACCAAAGCCAGGCCACATTCGGTTTGCCCACACTCTCGACGACCGAGCGCATGCCTGGTGTCGGTTTGCCCTTTGTGAACTGCTCCAAAGGATATACAAGGTCACCCAAGTTGCCTCTCAGGACGATAACCATTCCCTCCGCTACCCAGCGCTCCAGTTCGTTTGGCGATAGCGCTAACCTTCCTTCGAGGGTTGCGGCATCAAACACCTCGCCTGCCCATTCACTTAAAGGAATGGAAACGGTAGCTTCTTCCAGTCTGTGCTCGCCGATGGCGCGTGAGACGATCGGACCTAGCCCCTCTCCCTCGTCATGTTCGATGTTTTCGGATGTGAACAAGCCCAGCGTATGGTCATGACCATCACGCTCATGCTTTATTCGTCGCCTGCGTGACGTTCTGCCAATCACTGGACGATCATCGCCCATCCGCGACAGCAGCGCCGCCCGATCCGCGCCAACAAGGCCGTAGGCATCAAGAACCAGTGCGTCGATTGCCGCGAGTTTGTCGGCGAGCTTCTCCGGATCGGAACCGCGTGCCGCGTCCGCGGCGTAGGCCCTACTCAGTTCGCCCAGCTTAGATGGCAATTTGGCCGGGATCGGTGCCTCCTCAAGCTTACCGATCCGAAACCTCTTGTCGAATGAATGCTCTGTCAGGAAGGCATTGATCACCGGTCCATTGATGACTGCGGCCAGAGCATCGAGATCGACCTTGACGCCCGTCCGCGGCCACAGACCCAAGAACTGTTGGGTCGCGCGGCGCCCTAGGCGGTCGACCGCTGCCGCCAGCCGCCAATAGCCGCGGCTGAGGCGTGTCGCGTTGCATAGGATTTTGGGTTCGTCCCAAGCCAGATTGCCACCAGCTAGTATTTGGGCGGGTCGTACATCCATCCATCGGGCGTTTTCGAGCAGATATTGGTGAACACTCGTGCTGTCTTGATAGCCTAGTTCCCGATCTAAGCCGGGCAAGTCGCTGGTCCGTGCTCGCTGTCCAGAATGCCACCTGAGACCCCAGCTTCCTTTTACTACCGATCCGAGCTTCGGTAGGTTGTGGAAGCGGTCCCACAACTCTTGCGAAGGATAAACCCACAGTTTACCAGATGGCGTGTCCGCCAGTGGTTGAGAGCGCTCCCGTTCCAGCGACGGCAGACCCGTTGCCGCAAATGCCTTCTTATCACCGTCGAAGACCACCGCGGAGCGGACAATCTGATCGCTTCTGGTCAACGCCTTACGGGCAATCACCAGTGCGCTGTTTGCCTGCGACACATTGAAGATGCCATCGGGTAGCGCCACAAGTTCGACCTCGCGATACAGCCGTTCGAGCGCGACGCGTTGGCTCTGATATCGCCGATCGACTAGCACCGTGTTGGGTAGCACGAACCCAAGCATGTCGGGTTCGGCGCGCAACGTCATCTCGAGTGCATAAACCGCCTTCGATCGGCTGATCTTGACTGCTTCGGGATAAGCCTGCGCTTCTTCCTTGGTAAACGCTTCGAAAGGAGGGTTGCAAAGCACTACGCGCGCGCCGTCGAGACACTTACGAAGCACATCTACTTTGAATAGATCGGCCTCATCGATCTTCCAGCCGTTCGCATTGGGATAGTCAGCCAGAATCAGCGACAGCTTGGCTACCTCGGCCGCAAACGGGTCAATCTCAGCGCCGCCGATATGCTTAACCAGAAGATCATGGCGCCGCTTGTCATGCCAATCGGCGGGCAGCGAATCGCGCATGAAGCGGAGTGCGGATCCAAGAAATACACCCGCGCCGGTAAATGGCTCGACCACCCGGGGAGGCGTTATGCCGAATTCCCATAACCTTAGTCGGCCGACGATATAATCGGCGACATGCCGCGGCGTGCTATGCGTGCCAAACTCCGCCCGCGCCTTATCGGTGACAAGCGTAGATTCATAGACGTAGGCAAGGTCATCAGCAGAAATATTGGCAACGTTAAATCCCGAGCGGAATATCGCCCACACTGGTGCGAGTGCGGCGATCGCCGATGGCGGCCACGCCTGCGACACATTGCCGAGATCGTAGAAGTCATCCATCGCGTTGAGCACCGATCGGACGTCATCAGCGTTCCAATTTTTGGCGCGTACGTGCTGGCGGTCCATTAGAATCTTCGCGGCGAGCAGGCGGAATACGCCGCGGAAGAAGATGCGGATAGCATCGTCGCCATTGAATTCACGCGTGTCGGCGACAGCCTCACGGATCAGCCGGTCGAGCTTTACATGAATTTCGCCGGCGATTGCCGGCATCAGACCCAAGTCGACGAAGTCTAGCTGCGCCTTGGGTTCGATATGGCCAATGGATTTGGCACGATGTATGCGGTCGGGTGCCCAACTTTCGCGTCTTCCAGCAAAGAAATGCGGGATCGCATCAAACTCAAATTCGGCGAACTTGTGCGGAGGTTTGTTGGCGTAGACTTGCCAGGCTGAAATCTGCTCAGGCTCAATCGCCAAGAACACTGGAGCACCTAAAGCGCGATATCCGTGGATAACTTCGGACGCCGCCTCAGGCGTTGCCTCGATCACTGCAAAAGCGGCGGAGCGGTAAGAAGGCGGAGTCTGCGTAAACGCGGCGAGCGGTACGGAACAGGTCGTATCGCCCTCACCCCAAATGTTGCTGAACGCATAGTTCCGCCGCAAGGTCTCGTCGCGATAGCCGAGCTTGACGGACTCACGTTCGATAATGTCGATCAAATTCATCGGCGTGACCTAGCGATCATCGGCGGGAAGGCGAGATCACGTTGTGGATCAGGAATGCCGGCGAGGAGCCGTTCGCGAAGCTCAACGACAAGCGGCGACAACTCGACGAGCAAGGCGACGGCTGCGGCAGTGATATGGCGTTCATGATCTACAAGCTCGACTCGGCGGGACTCGAAATCGATCGCTAGGCTCGATCGTTCTAGCTGCAGCCAAGGATGTGCAGCGCATAGATCAAACAATGGCGTTGCTATAACTCCGAACGCGGGCAATGGCACTGACAGCGATGTATTGATCCTATGCACCACGCTGGTCGCCAACAAATCGGCTGCCGAAAAGCAGCCTGATCGGCCGTGGTCTTTAGCCAAGGGCCTCAGCGCCTCACGATAGCTTCGCCATTGCTGCTTGCTAAGACTAAAGGCCGAGCGCAACTGCCCAGTGGTGAAAAGCATGATAAACAACACTCCATGGTGTTGGCGGCCAACACCATGGAGTGTTTAGCATAGGTGAGTAGGGAGAACAAATCAAGATTCCTATGCCCGACGAACGACGTAATCCCGGCCGCGCAGGCTGGCCTTGAGGAAGCGGTGCCAGGCGCCGCCGAGAACCAGCGCGGTTTCGGCCTCACCGAATCCGGCCTGGAGAAGACCTTCCGACAGCTTCGCAAAATCGAGGTTCGATCTGAACCAGGATGGCTGACCCGGAAAGCTCGCGGTCGCCTGGGTCTCGCGGGTCCAGCGGCCCTCGCGCATCCAGCGCACGACGCTGTCGGGCTGGTCCTGGCAGAGATCCGAGCCGATGCCGAGATGATCCGCCCCCATGATCCCGGCCGCTTCGGCAGCCATCTTTCCGAACTGCTCCAGCGTGGTGTCCGAGCCGTTCGGGAGGTGCAGCGGATAGAGCGAAAGGCCGAGCAGCCCCTCCTTTGCGCGCAATGCCTGCAATACGGCCCTGGAGACATTGCGGTTGCTGTCGCGCAGCCAGCGCGGATTGGCGTGGCTGATGACCACCGGCCGCTCCGAGAGCGCGATCGTTTCCAGCGCGGTCCGCTCGCCCGCGTGCGACAGATCGATGATCATGCCGAGCCGGTTCATCTCGGCGATGGCCTCCCGCCCCATCCGCGTCACGCCGCTATCCTCCTTCTCCATCCAGCCACAGCCGAGCAGCGACTGGTTGTTGTAGGTGAGCTGCATGAAGCGGATGCCGAGATCGAAGAGCATTTCGATCAGGCCGATGTCGTCCTCGATCGGCATCGGATTCTGCAGGCCAAGCAAGATCGCCGTGCGGTTCGTGGCCCGCGCCCGCTCGATGTCGCCGGCATCGCGCGCCAGAAGGATCAGGTCTGCATTGTCGCGAAGCCAAGTGCGCCAATCGACGAGATGGCGCACGGTCTCGCGAAAACCTTCGTGATAGCCGACCGTGGCGTGGACCGCGGTCAGCCCGCCCCGGCGCATCTCCTTGAAAATTTCGCGCGACCAGTTGCAGTATTGCAGCCCGTCGATGAGTACTTGCGGCGCGTCGCTGGTCATTCGGCCACGCCCGCGTGGATGTAGGATGTCTTGATCTGCGTGTAGAACTCGACCGCGGCGCGGCCCTGCTCGCGCGGGCCGTAGCTCGAAGCGCGAACGCCGCCGAACGGCACGTGGTAGTCGGTGCCGGCGGTAGCCAGGTTGACCATGACGCAGCCCGAGCGCGAGGCGTGGCGAAATTTCGTCGCGCGCGCCAGCGAGCGCGTGGCGATGCCGGCCGTCAGCCCGTAAGGCGTGTCGTTGGCCAGCAGGATTGCCTCGTCGAGATCGTCGGCGGCAATGACGCAGGTTATCGGCGCGAACATCTCCTCCTGGTTGATGCGCATGCGCGAGCGGCCGTTGAGGAACACGGCGGGCGCCATGTAGTAGCCGCGATGCGCGAGATCGAGCGCCTCGCCGCCGGTTGCAAGCTCCGCTCCTTCGCTTATGCCGAGGGTCACATAGTCAAGATTGGCCGAGAGCTGCTCGGCGCTGACGACCGGCCCCATCTGGACGCCGGCCGCAAGCGCATGGCCGACCTTCAGAGCCTTGGTTTTCACCAGCAGCTTGTCGACGAAGGCGTCGTGGATCGGCCGATGGACGATCAGGCGGGACGCCGCCGTGCATTTTTGTCCGGTGCCGCCAAAGGCGCCGTTCACGGCTAGGCCGGCGGCGCGGTCGAGGTCGGCATCGTCCATCACCACGAACGGATTCTTCGACCCCATTTCGAGCTGCAGCTTCACGAAGCGCGCGGCGGCCAATGCCGCGACGCCGGAACCGACGGCACCGGAGCCGGTGAAGCTCAACCCTTGTATGTCGGCATTGGCGGCAAGCTCGCGGCCGATCGTCGATCCCGAACCCATCACAAGATTGAACAGGCCTTTCGGGACTGCCTGCCGGCTGATGATCTCGGTCAGCGCCCAGGCGCTGGCTGGGGTGATGCTGGCCGGCTTCCAGACCACGGCATTGCCGAAGGCAAGCGCCGGCGCGATCTTCCAGGACGCGGTGGCGATGGGGAAATTCCACGGCGATACGATCGCGACGACGCCGAGCGGTTCGCGCTCGATCAGAACGTCGACGCCGGCCCTGACGGAATCGGCCGAGGAACCTAGATTGCGCAGGGCTTCAGCAGCGAAATAGGTGAAGAACTGGCCGGCGCGATAGACCTCGCCGACACCCTCGGGAAGGGTCTTGCCCTCCTCGCGCGAAAGCAGTTCGCCAAGCTCCTTCGAGCGCGCCATCAACTCGCGTCCGATGGCGTCGAGAACGGCGGCTCTCGCTTCGAGCCCGGCCGCGGCCCATTCCCGTTGCGCGCTTTGCGCCGCCGCCACGGCGTCATGGACATCGGACGGCCGCGCCTGGGCAAAGCGCCCGACGATGTCGGTCACGTCGGAGGGATTGACGTCCTCGACCCAGTCGGCGCCGTCGCGCCATTCGCCTGCAACGAAGTTCTGACCGTTCAGCATCGTGTTCGACCTGCATCAATTCGGTTGACAACGACCTAACCAATGCTGTGAACTTCAATCAAGCTCAATTTTTGGCACAAATGTTCAGGCAAGCTTAACGGTGACCAGAACCATCAGCCTGGCCGGCATGCGCAGCTTCGTCGCGGTCTGCGAGACCGGCGGCGTGCGCGCCGCCGCCGATCAGATCGGCCGTACCCCGTCGGCCGTGTCGATGACCTTGAAGCAACTGGAAGACGATATCGGCGCGCCATTGTTCGAGAGCGAGCGCAAGGGCGCGCTTTCGCCGGTCGGCCGCATCGTGCTCGACGAGGCGCGCGCCATGATCGCGCATTACGACCGCGCCTGCCTGGCAATGACCAGCTATGCGGCGGACCGGCAAGGCCGCTGCGACGTTGCCAGCGTGCCTTCGGTCGCCGTCACCTTGCTGCCACGCGCCATCGCCCAGCTTCGCGCCGAGGGCAGCCGGTTCGACATCCACGTCCGCGACAGCGATTCCAGCGCCATCGTCGACGCAGTCGAAAACGGCATGGTTGAAGTGGGCCTGTGCGTGCTCGCGACCAGGCGGCCGCAGCTCAGTTTCGAGCCGCTGTTCCACGAGCCGCTCGATTTCGTCTGCCCGAACGATCATCCGCTGGCAAAATCCAAGCGCCCGCTGAAATGGTCGCAACTCGAGGGCGAGAGCTTCATCCGCAATGGCGCGGCCACGGCGCTAGGGCTTGCCGAGACCGAGGCGCTTGCCGCCGGCTCGAAACTCACCGCGACCAATGTGAGCTCCAATTTGGCGATGGTGGAGGCAGGGCTCGGCGTCACCATCCTGCCCCGGCTCTGCCGCTGGAAAAGCAGCCATGACGTGCGCTTCGTTCCCCTTGCCGATCCGCGCTCGAGCCGTACCGTCGGCTGGATCGCCAAGGAAGGCCGGAACCTGCAGCCGGCGTCGCTGCGGTTCATCGAATGCATTCGCCTACAGACGCAGGCGAGCGAAGGAGAGTTCGGCTATGCGGCGGCATGATTGGCGGATGACCGGATGACGCGCCTGACGCAAGCCCGCATCGAGACGCTCGCCCGCACCGCGCTGCTGCGCCATGGCGCAAGCGAGCGGCAGGCCGAGGCGCTCGCCGCAGCCATCGCGGCAGCCGAACGCGATGGCCTGAAGTCGCATGGGCTGATGTACCTGCCGACCTATTGCGAGCATTTGACCTGCGGCAAGGTGCTGGGGCAGGCCGAGCCGCGCCTGACGCGGCCGGCTCCAGCGGTCGTCGCCGTCGATGCCGGCAATGGCTTTGCGCACGCGGCAATCGCCACCGGCATGCCGCCGCTGATCGAGGCGGCGCGCTCGCAAGGCGTGGCGGCTTTGGCTATCCGCAATTCCTACAATTGCGGCGCGCTCGGCTATCACACCGAACGTATCGCCCGGGACGGCCTGGTCGGTCTGGGCTTCACCAACGCGCCGGCCTCGATTGCGCCCTGGGGCGGCCGCAAGGCGGCCCTCGGCACCAACCCCTGGTCGCTGGCGGTTCCCGACGGGCACGGCGGCGCGCGCTTCGTCATCGACCAGAGCGCCAGCGTCGTCGCCAAGAGCGAGGTCATCAAGCGGGCCCGCGCCGGCGAGCCGATCCCGCCCGGCTGGGCTTTCGACGCAAGCGGCGAGACGACCACCGATGCCGGCGAAGCGTTGAAGGGTACGATGGCGCCGGCAGGCGCCTACAAGGGCGTCGGCTCTGCATTGCTGGTGGAGATCTTTGCCGCGTGCCTGACGGGAGCCAATCCCGGGCTGGTCGCCAGCCCCTTCTCCGGCACGGCCGGAGGCCCGCCGGGAACCGGCCAGTTCTTCCTGGCGGTCTCGCCCGAAGCGACATCGGCCGGGGCATTCGCGGGCAATCTGGAAACCGTCGCCGGCGTCTTCATCGGCGAGGCGAGGCTTCCGGGCACAAGGCGCTTCGGCGCGCGCGAACAGAACACCAAAGAGGGCATCGAGGTAGCGGCGGAAACGCTTGCCACCTTGGAAAAGCTCGCAGGGACCGCCGCATGACGGCGATCGCGCTGCGCCCGCCCGAGATCGTCATGCGCTTGCAGCGGCTGGGCGCCGCGCATCCGACGCGGCTCAGCTTCCTGCGCCAGCTGATCCGCCGCGCCACCAGGGAGAAATGGCGTGTGCGCAAGCACCTGTTCGATCTCGACGACCAGGGATTCGGGCGCGCGGTCTATGCGGTCGAGACGCCGGCAAGGACCTATAGCCTGGTCGCGTTCTCGACCCCGCTCGACGACGAGAAGCGGTCCGACCGGGTGATCGCGCAGGCCTGGGACACGAGCTACGTGCTTTACGACGGACTGCCGGATGCCGCCGAAATCGCGCGGCTGGAAGCGAATGCGCCGCTGCAGGAGGCAGGCCGCTACACGAGAAGCGAACTGGTGCTGGCGCGTGCCAACAAGAGCGTGCGGCTGTTCGAGGAAGTCGCCGCGGCACTGGCACAGGGACGACAGCCGGACGAGGAGCAGTTGCTCGGCGTCGGCTATCTGCTGCGCACCACGGCGGTTTACGGCAATGGCAAGTTCGGCATCGCTGACCGCGACGAGATCGCCGCGCGCCCGGAGCTTGCGGGATCCTTCAAGGCGGAAATGCTCACGGTCTGGCTGATCCGATCCTTCACGCTCGATCTTGTCGACCACATCGCCCATCGCTGCAATCCGGCCGGCGCGGCAAGGCTGGCGCCGGATTTGCGCCGGGCGCTCGGCGTGGGCAATGCAACGGGACTCGGCATGGCGCCGTTTCTCGTGCGCCATCCGTTGTTGACGCATAGCTGGTTCCTGGCCCGCGAAACCGCGCTGGCGCGGGTGCGCGCCGAACCGCAAGCCGGCGCGCCGGAACGAGACGTTTTCTTGAAAGCGCTCGCCGACCTGCGCCAGCGCGTTGCCCGCTGGCATAGCGACGATGACCGCCAGGCCGCCGCGACCTTGTCGCTGGCCGCCGATCTCGACGCGCTGGCCGAAAACCTCGACCGGCTTCTGGCGCAGCCCCGCCCCTGGGATGCGCTCTATCGCTTCGCCGAAGACCATTTCTCGCTCGAGGGGCAGGAGGCCTGCGTCTCGCTGATCCTCGAGCCGCACGGTGCCCTGATTGACGAGCTCGGCGACATGATGAAGGCCGACGAGATGCCCGGCCATGCCATTGACGGCACCATGAGCTGCGCCTCGCTTCGTCAGGCACTTCTCGCCTCCTATTCCTGGGCGGCCAAGGTCGACTTCGCTGAGCCGTCCGCCAACGCGCGTTTCTGGTATGTCTCGGCGGAGAAGCTCGAGCCCCGGCTCGGCGAACGCTTCGAGGAGGACGGCGCCGAGCTCGAACAGCCTTTGGCCACCGCGCGCGACGCGCTCAGCCTGGCGGCCGCGCTGGCGCAGGAGCCACCCACGGCCAGTGTCGCGGACTTCCTGCTGCGCCTGCCCGAATGGCGCCACGCGGTGCGGCGCGCCCAGATCGTCGCCAGGTTTCCCTATGCCGAGATCCACGACAATCTGATCGGCGCCGACTTACGGCCCGTCGACATATTGCGCGCGAAGCTCGCTTTCTTCGGCGCGCGCAGCTTCGATCCGCGCTCCGACCGGTGGCTGCGGATCGCGCTGTTCAGCGGCGAGCCCCTGATCGAGGATGTCGCCGCCATGGCGCCGGCAGGAGAGGCGGCGTGATCGACCTGTCGCTCAACGAGGTGGAAACGCTGAGCACCAAGGCGGCGCGGGGCGCCGGATTTTCATGGGGACTGGCCGAGGATATCGGCCGCGCGGCACGCCGGATCGCCGTCGAGGACGGCAACTGGGGCTTGGCCATGCTGAGCCTTGCCGAAAACGCGCAGTCCTTCGTGGCGCCCGACCCTGCCCGCGCGGCGCGCTGGCGGAAAGGCGAGGCGGACAAGCCGGCCGAAACGCCGCTTTGCCCGATCCGAACCGCGGCTTTGCTGCTCGACAATCCGCTTCCAGCGAGCGCGCTGCCGCTGGCGATCATCGATGTCGGCCTGCCTATCTGGCTCGACGCCATGCTGCGCCGCTCGGCCATGCGCATGGCGCGGCCCGTGGGGCCGGTGACACGCGCCGATGTCGTCATCGAACGCCGCCCCGAAATCGAGCAACCGGCCTCGGGCCGGCGCGGCGCGATCGACGAGCGGACGCTTGCGGCGCTCAATTCCTTCGCCGCGAGAACCTATGTGCCGGAAAGCGAAGGGTCGCGTGTGCGTGGTGCCGGCGGCGGCCGGGTGGACGACGAATAAGGGGAGAAAAAAATGAGCGCAGCCGACGGCCAGAAGATCGCCATGCGCGGAGCGGGTTATTACTCGGCCAACACCGTGGGCGCCAAATACGTCATCGACAAGGTCGGCGATCTCGTCGTCGAGGCCGTCGCCGGCATGCCCCGGCTGGCCGACGGCCAGCCATTCGCCATCGCCGATTTCGGCGCGGCCGACGGCGGCACCTCGATGGACATGATGCGGCGGCTGGTCGGCGCCGTTCAGGAGAGGGAACCGGACCGGGCGATATCGATCACCTACACCGACCTGCCCCACAATGATTTCTCGACGCTGTTCCGGCTCAGCCAGGGACTGCTTGGCACCTCGACGGAGGTTCCGCTGGCCGAGACGCCCGGGCTCTACATCTTCGGCAGCGGCACCAGCTTCTATCGGCAGATCGTGCCGGACAATTCGCTCTCGTTCGGCTTTTCCGCCACGGCGATGCACTGGATCAGCAAGCGGCCCTGCATGATCGCCGACCATGTCCAGGCTGTCGGCGCGACCGATGCCGAGCGCGCGCAGTTTCGCGCCCAGGGGCTGCGCGACTGGGAGACGATCCTGCTTGCCAGGGCGCGCGAGCTCAGGTCGGGCGGCAGGCTGGCGCTGGCCAATTTCTGCGTCGACGAGGAAGGGCGCTATCTCGGACACACGACCGGGGTCGATATGTTCGACGGCTTCGCGCGCCACTGGCGCGATCTGGCTCGGGCGGGGCGGATCAGCGAGACGGAATATGTCAACGCGACGTTCCAGCAATTCTACAAGACGCCGGGCGAGTTCGCGGCACCCTTCCGCGATCCCGCTTCGCCGGTGTCGCAGGCCGGACTGAGGCTGGAAAACATCTTCACCATGGTGACGCCGTGCCCCTATGCCGAAGCCTTCCGGGTCCATGGCAATGCGCAGACCTTCGCCAGGGCCTATGTGCCGACGCTCCGCTCCTGGTCGGAAACCGTCTTTGCCAACGCGCTCGACCCGTCGCGTCCCGTGGCCGATCGTTCCGCAATCGTCGACGCTCTTTACGGCGCGTACGAAGCCGATGTCGCGCGCGCCCCCGAAGGCCATCGGATGGACTACGTCCACTGCATGACGGAGATCGTCAAAGGATAAGTGTGCGCCCCGGCCTTGCGCCTGGTCTCAATCGTGGGACGTCAAGGAGGCCACGCCGAACTTCGCGCCGCTCGGTATCAGGTGCTTGTGCGAAATCCCCGGGGTTAAAGAATTTCAAGGCACTGGTTCAGCGGTAAGTTCCTGTATTTTCCCGAGGAGATTTTTGACGAGCAGCTGGTAGACGCGCGTGAGTTCGTCCGGTGATAATTCAACTCTGATGTCGTACTTGCCGGAATAGTTCACCTGCAGATCAACGGTTCCGAACAGCGTCGTTGCGCCATCGCGAATGTCGGTCGCCACGGCCATGTTCGCCAATGGCTGATCCAGCAGAATGACGCCTGGTTCTCCGGGATGATTGTGCGTCGTCGTGCGTATTTTCACAACGTAACCCTCCTGTTAGGCCCTGCCCAAAATAGAAGCCATCCCCTCAAAACGCGAGAAACAAAAATGGATGGTATCGGCGCGGCCACGAATCTGTGTTATGCGCCGCCCGATCAATCAAAGGACGACACCCTGTGAACGAACTGACCGTGGCCGAGGCGACCGAAAGCATCTACGCCTCACTCCGAGCGGACAATGCCGACCTCGACGCCCATATCGCGGCACTCAAGGCAGCGCTGGCGCGAGAGGGGAAAAAACAGGCGATGTTCGATCCAACCAGGTTGGTGCAGAACAACCGCGCCGGTCGCAAGTTGATGCAGGCCTATTTTCGGCAGCGCGGCGTTAGCGTCAGCTTTTCGGAGTAGAAGCTGCTCCTATCTCATTGAGCGACGGCGGCGCCTGATTGGCCCGAGTGTCGGATCCAGTGACCTAGATCCAGAACTTTGTCAGTTGCGGCTGTTCAGATGCCGCACCTGGCGCAGCGCCGGGAACAGATAGGCCCACAGGCCGGCGACGGCGATGGCGCCGATGCCGCCGATCACCACCGCGGGAACGGTCCCGATCAGCGCCGCCATCGTGCCGGCGCGGAATTCGCCGACCTCGTTGGAGGCGCCGACAAAGACCTGGTTGACGGCGTTGACGCGGCCGCGCACCTCGTCCGGTGTCCAGAGCTGGATCAGCGTCTCGCGGATATAGACGCTGAACATGTCGGTGGCGCCGAGCAGGGCGAGCGCCACGATCGACAGCCAGGTGATGGTCGAGACGCCGAACAGCACGGTGAAGGCGCCGAACAGAGCGACGAAGCCCAGCATGATCTTGCCGGCATGGTCGCGGATCGGATGGCCGGCAAGCCAGACGGCGACGCAGATGGCGCCGATGCCCGGCGCCGAGCGCAGCAGGCCGAGCCCCCAGGGGCCGAGCTCCAATATGTCGCGCGCATAGACCGGCAGCAGCGCCGAGGCGCCCGACAGAAGCACGGCGAAAAGGTCGAGCGAGATCGCGCCGAGCACGATCTTCTCGCCCCAGATATAGCCGAAGCCGGCAAACAGCGTCTGCATCGTCGGCTTGTCGGTGGCCGTCTGCTGGGCGGGCTTGGGAATGGTGAAGATGAGCGCGGCCGCGGCGAGCATCAGCACCGCGGCTGTAGCGTAGGCGACTTCCGCCGAAACGCCGTAGAGCAGGCCGCCGGCGACCGGACCGACGATGGTCGCCGTCTGCCAGGCCGACGAGTTCCAGGCGATCGCGTTGGCGAAATCCTCCTGCGGCACCAGATTGGCGAACAGCGAGGAGGAGGCCGGGCCGTAGAAGGCGCGGGCAATGCCGAACATCACCAGCACGATGAAGATCGGCAGCGGGCTGGTCAGGCCGCGCAATGTCAGAAGCAGCAAGGCCAAGGCGCAGCCGGCCTCGACCAGAGTCGCCAGCGTCATGATCAGGCGGCGGCCGAAGCGGTCGGCGACCACGCCCGTGACCAGGACCAGAAGCAGCGAAGGCAGGAACTGGACGATGCCGACAATGCCGAGGTCGAACGGGTCGCGGGTCAGGTCATAGACCTGCCAGCCGACGGCGACCGACACGATCATGGTGGCGAAGGTGGTGAGGAAGCGCGCCGTCCAATAGCTGAGGAACGGGCGGTGGCGGAAAGCAGCGTAGCGCTGCTCCGGCGATATTTGTTCTGCGGTCATGGAGGTAGGCCCCGTTTCGAAAAACATTGGCCAGCGGGGCACTTCCCGAATGGGCGCTGTTCCGGCCAATGAAACTTAATAAAGTTCGCGGCGCATATGCTTCAAAATCGAGTTTGGATCAAGGGCTTTTGGACTTTTCAGCCGATTGCACGAGGAAGTTACCGCCTTAGAGCAGCCGAGATGGCCGCCAACCCGCCGCGCAACTCCGCTTCCTTCGGCCAGCCGAAACCGAGGCGGAAGAAGCGTTTTGGCATCTCGAACCAGTGGCCGGGACCGACATAGGTGCCGTGCTCCTCCAGCAGCCTGGTGTAGAACTTGTCGAGGTTGAAGCCGGCATCGACGTTGAGCCGCGGGAAGCCGACGACACCACCTTGCGGCCGCACCCAGTCGACGAGAGGTTCGCCTTCGATCCAGGCCTGGACGATGTCGCGGCGCCTGGCCATTTCGGGCAGAAGCGAGGCGAGAAAGGCGTCACGGCGTTCGAGCGTGGCGCGCGCGATCGCCTCGTCGATGACGCTGCCGCAGATGCCGATCTGCTCCTTGGCGGCGAGGAAGGTTTCCTGCAGTTCCGGATCGCGGGTCACCAGCCAGCCGATGCGGATGCCCGGAATGCCGAACGCCTTGGACAGCGAGCAGACGCTGATCGCGCTTGGGCTGAGCGAGGCCGCCGCGGGCAGGCGTTCGCCGTAGGAGAGGTCGCGATAGGTCTCGTCGACCAGCAGCCGGCACTTGTGATGTTCGGCGAGCGTAATCAACGCGTCGAGATCGGCGCGTGTCATCATCGTGCCGGTCGGGTTGTGCGGGCAGGTGACGCTGATCAGTTTCGTGTTCGGCCGCAGCTCTGCCTTCACACGGTCGATGTCGACGGCAAAGCCCTGGTCGAAATCGAGATCGACATAGGAGATGGCGCAGCCGATCGCCTTGGGTGTCTCGATGTTGGTGGCATAGTTCGGCCGCACGACCACGAGATGGTCGCTGGCCGAAAGCAGCGCGGTGGCGATGATGAATAGCGCGCCGGCCGCACCCGCTGTCACAAGAACATCGTCGGGAGAAAGGCCCCTGTCCTGCCCGGCGATCAGCGCCCGCAAGTCCTTGTCGCCGCGATGCTCGCCATAGAACAAGGTGAGGTCGGGCAGCGCGAGGCCGATGTCGGACAGTTTCTGGTCGGCGATCGAGCTTTCGGAAAGGTTGTAGCGGATGCGGCCGTAGCCGTATTCCTCCGGCGCTTCCTTCTCGATCACCATCCTGGCGTAGTTCATGGCTATGTCCCCCAGCGGTTGATCGTTCATGGAAACGACAAACCGATCGTCCTGTTTGCAATTCCGGACGCTTCACGCTTTTTCCTGGAATTGCTCTGGTCTCCGGCCGTATCCAAGCCATAAAAGCAGGAAGCCTGCCAAGGCGGATTCCTCGGCAGGCTTGCTTAAACCATTGGTGCAGGCGCGTTATTTCAGGCCGTCGCCTTGGCCTTCCTGCCCTTTGCGGGCTTCGCCGGCACCGGTTCCGCCTTGCGGCCGAGGCCGATCGACTTGGCGAGCTGCGAGCGCGACGCCGCATAGTTGGGCGCGACCATCGGGTAATCCACGGGAAGGCCCCATTTGGTGCGGTAGGCTTCGGGTGTCAGGCCGAAATGCACCCCGATATGGCGCTTCAGCGATTTGAACTTCTTCCCGTCCTCGAGGCAGATGATGTAATCCGGCGTCACCGAGCGCCTGGGATTGACGGCGGGAACCGGCGGGGGCGCCGCGGGCTCCGCCGGCCGGCTTATCCCGCCGATCGAGGAGGCGACGCTGGCGATCAGTTCGCCCAGGCCCGAAGCAGGCAGGCGGTTTTTCGCGACATAAGCCGATACGATGTGAGCGGTGAGCTCGAGCAGGTCGACTTCCCTGGCTGTGCTGGTGTCCTCGTCCACGTAGTCCCTCCATATTGCCGCAAGGCCGCGAAAACGCTGCGGTCTTCGCGGTGTGTAATGTCAAAGCGCCGCGAGCGTTGTTTTGCGAATCCGGAAAGGCGCTTGGCGCCGCAGGCCCGCGAATTCCTAGTCGGCAAATCTGCGCGACGCAATGATCTGTCGTGTCATTACACGGTGTTTTGAACAATTATACTGAAATGTAACAATATCAGACGATCAGCGCCTTGTCGCGCCATAGTCGAAATCCACCCGCGAAAGCGCGAGTGTTGTCGCCGCGCCGGGATTTTTCAGGCAATTCATCGAGCTTGTCGACATTGCCGCCGCCGATCACGACATAGTCCGGCTGCAAGGCGGCGCGAAGCCTGTCGACCACGTCGAATACGTATTTGCGCCATCTCTTCTTCCCGCGCTTTACCAGGCCGCGTTCGCCGACATAATCCTCGAAACTGGCGCCTTTTTTGTAGGGCAGGTGGGCAAGCTCCATGGGCTGCCCGACATTCTTGATGATCATGGCGGCGCCCAGGCCCGTGCCAAGGCCGAGGAACAGCATGCGGCCGCCGTCATAGCTGCCGATCGCCTGCATCAGCGCGTCGTTGACGAGCTTCACCGGCTTGCCGAAGGCGGCGGTGAAATCATAGCCGTTCCAGCCCTTGCCGAGATTGAAGGGGTCGAGCGAGGGCTTGTTGTCGCGCACGGGACCGGGATAGCCCATCGAGATGACGTCGTAGTCCAGATCCTCCGCCAGTTTCTTCACCGAAGCGACGACCTGGTCAGGGGTCAGGTTCGGCCCGGACGCGACGCGGCGCATCTCGCCGCCGGCGCTGGTGAGGATTTTTACATGCGAGCCACCGACATCGATGGCGAGCACGATCGGATCGCTGCCCGCCGCGGCGGTTTTTGCTGTCTTCGCCATCCCGTCCTCCCCGAAGTTACTTGCTCGGATTGATCCAGCCATCGGGCGGGCCGAAGCCGTTCATGGCATCGGCCGGCCCCCAGGTCTTGGGCGCATAGATTGCCGGCGCCGTGGTGTCGCCAAGCACCGGGCCGACGATACGCCAGGCAAGCTCGGCCGCGTCCTGGCGCGTGAAGAGTTGGCCGTTGCCGTTCATGGCGTCGCCGATCAGCCGCTCATAGGGCGGCATGTCGCCCTTGGTGTCGTCGAGCGCGGTCAGCTCAACCTGCTCGCCGATCATGTCGTCGCCGGCGACCTTGCGCTGGGCGCCGATCGAGATCGCCACCTGCGGGTCGATGCGGAAGCGCACATAATTGGCGTCGCCCGGCTTGATCGGGTCGAAGACGTCGAGCGGCGGCCGCTTCATACGCACGATCACCTCGGTGGCGTGCACCGGCATGTTCTTGCCGGCGCGGATGAAGAAAGGCACGTCCTGCCAGCGCCATGTGTCGACGAAGAAGCGCACCGCCGCGAAGGTTTCGACCGGCGAGTTGGGCCTGACGCCCGGTTCGGCCAGATAGCCGTCGAACTGGCCACGCACGACATCGCCCCTAGTCAGCGTGCGAATGGCGCGCAGCACCTGCACCTTCTCGTCGATCAGGTCGTCGGCCGAGCGGCCGACCGGCGGTTCCATGGCCAAAAGCAGCAGGATGTTGAGCAGGTGGTTCTCGATCACGTCGCGGATGCAGCCGACATCGTCATAGAATTTGCCTCGGCCCTCGATGCCGAAATCCTCAGCCATGGTGATCTGGACGCTTTCGACGAAGTTGCGGTTCCAGATCGGCTCGAGGAAGGCGTTGGCGAAGCGGAAATAGAGGAGGTTCTGGATCGCTTCCTTGCCGAGATAGTGGTCGATGCGGAAGATCGACTGTTCGTCGAACACCAGATGCAGCACCCGGTTCAGCCAGCGCGCCGACTGCAGATCGTGGCCGAACGGCTTTTCCACCATCAGCCGCGCGCCGCGCGCGGTGCCGGACTGCTCCAGTCCTTGCACGACGGTTTCGAACATGGTCGGGGGGACGGCCATGTAGTGCAGCGGCCGCTGCGCGGAACCCAGCGCCGTCTTCAGCTTCTCGAAGGTCGCGCCGTCGCGGTAGTCGCCGCTGACATAGCGCAGCAGCGAGGCGAGCTTGGCGAAGACCTTGTCGTCGATCGAACCCAGCGCCGTGACGATGCCGTCGCGGGCGCGGTCCACCAGTTTGGGGAGTTCCCAGGGTTCGAAGGCGACGCCGATCACCGGCTCGGTCAGCGTCCCCTTGGCGACCATCTGGTAGAGCGCCGGGAAAATCTTCCTGTGCGCAAGGTCGCCGGTCGCTCCGAAAAGCACCAGCGTGTCGGACCTCTCCTGGCTCATGCCGTTTCTCCCCTCACGCCTTCGGCTTTTCGATATGGCCGCCGAAGGCGTAGCGCATGGCGGACAAAAGCTTGTCGGCGAATTGCGATTCGCCCTGCGAGGAGAAGCGGTCGAACAGCGCCGAGGACAGCACCGGCGCCGGGACGCCGGTGTCGATTGCCGCCTTCAGCGTCCAGCGGCCTTCGCCGGAATCGGAGACGCGGCCGCCGAACTGGGCGAGCGCCGGATCGCTCTTCAACGCGCCGGCGGTGAGATCGAGCAGCCAGGAGCCGATGACGCTGCCGTGCCGCCAGACCTCGGCGACGGCGGGCAAGTCGACGTCGAACTGGTAGTATTGCGGGTTTTCCAGCGGGCTGGTCTCGGCGTCCGCGGTGCGCTGCCTTTTGCCGGCATTGGCCGACTTCAGGATGTTCATGCCCTCGGCATAGGCGGCCATGACGCCGTATTCGATGCCGTTATGCACCATCTTGACGAAGTGGCCGGCGCCGCTCGGCCCGCAATGGAGATAGCCGAAGGGCGCCGTGCCGGCATCCTTGGCCGGGTTGGCGCCCACATCGGCGCCTGGCGCCAGCGTGGCGAAGACCGAATCGAGATGCTTAACCGCATCGTCGGGGCCGCCGATCATCAGGCAGTAACCCCGCTCCAGGCCCCAGACGCCGCCGCTGGTGCCGACATCGACGAAGTTGATGCCTTTCACCGCCAGCTTCGCCGCCTGGTCAACGGCATCGTGGTAGTAGGAATTGCCGCCGTCGATGATGATGTCGCCCGGCTCCATCAGTGCTGCGACCTGGTCGACGATCTTGCCGGTGATCGCGGCCGGCAGCATCAGCCAGGCGCAGCGCGGCTTGGCGAGCTTGCCGACGAATTCCTCCAGCGAGGCCGCGCCAATGGCGCCGTCCTTGACCATGCCGGCGACGCTTGCCGAATTGATGTCGTAGACGACGCATTCATGGCCGTCGCGCATCAGGCGCCGCACCATGTTGGCGCCCATCCTGCCCAGTCCCATCATTCCGATCTGCATGGTTTCATCCCGATTGCTTGAGGAAAGGAGAAATCTATGGCCCTGTTGCGTCGATTTATGACGCGTCGATGCCGACGCTGAAGTCGACATTCTCCCAACGCATCGCCCCGGGCCAGAAAAAAGTGAAGACGATGGTGGTTCCCGGCCGCAGGCGGCTAACGGGCAAATCCACCAGATGAATGCCGAACGCATTTTCGGCCGTCCTGCTGTCCTGCACCGTCAGCCATTTGTCGCTGCTCCAATGGACGACGCCGGGCGCCGACAATTCGACGCGAAGGGCCTTGCCGGCAGGAATGGAGCGGATCTTGTTGTTGAAGCGCCAGATTCGCATCGGCGAGACCGTCTTGCCCTTGATGTAGCGCTCGACACCCTGCGGCGGCAGGTCGAAGACGGCGCCGTCGCGCAGCGAGCGCAAAAGCTTGATGTGCTCGGCATGCGCCCAGACCAGCGGCATGGCGCTGCCGGAAGGGGCGCCCAGCCGCAATTCACGGTCCGGCATGTCCGGGCGATCCCAGACCTGTTCCGGCAGAAGGCCGCCGACGCCCGCCGAGCGTTCGAAAGTCTCAAGCAGTTGCGCCGCCTTGTCCTTGCGGCCGGCGGCCAACTCGTAATGAGCGCGCTCGCCGGCAAGCAGCGGCCACGGCCGCCCCCGGCCGGTGCCGTCGAAGGGTGCCCCGTCCTCATGCTCGCCATAGCCGTCGCCGGTATAGCGGTACCAGAGCGGCCCTTGCGGCAGGTCGCGGCGCAGCTCGGCGTCGATCGCCTTGACGGTGTTGAGGATGCGCGGATCGTCAGCGGCTCTGAGCCCGAAACGCACCAGCGCCAGGGCATCGGGGCTGATGATGGCCTCGGCCGGTCTGTCGGTATCGGCCGGCGGCCGGTTCTTGATCGGCACGAAGCCGTCCTTCGGCGACGCGGCGCCGCCATCGTCGGGCGGGGCGATACGGACATAATAGCCTTCGATGCCCGCCCTGGCGCTTGCCGGGGTGCCGGTGACATAGGTCCAGCGCTCGATCTGGTCGTTCCAGCAATCGGCGATCTCGCGCAGGTAGTTTGCCGGCTCATTTTTACCGGAGGCGTCCAGCATGTCGGCAGCTGCGAGCAATGCGGCTATTTCCACGGCCAGCGTGAACGGGCTGTAGCCGGCGTCCTCTTCCCAGCGATCCTCGCCGGTGACCGGGCCGTTGCGCACGACATAGGCGGCCGCGTTCTCGATCATGGTCAGGAAGTCGGCGAGCCTCGACTTCGGCAGATGGCCGGCGCGGCGCAACGCATCGGCAAGCAGCAGCGGAAAGGCGCATTCGTCCATCTGGATGCCGGGCCAATAGGCGGTGCCGTCGGACCAGCAATTCTGCGGCCAATGGCCGTCCGGCTGCTGGATCGAACGCAGATAGGTGAGGATCTGCAGCGCCTGCCTGCCGTCGCCGGCGGCGAGGAAGCCGCCCGCCGTCTCGACCAGGTCGCGCGGCCAGACGAGGTGATAGCCGCCGAGATCGTCGTCGCCCTTGTTGAAACCCCAGGGGATCGACAGGCTGGCGACCGCGGCGCCGGGCCTTGCGAGGGAGAGATGCGTCGCCAGCACCGCGCTGCTGACGCGGTAGGCGTTCAGACCGGAGGCGGCGTGACGGTCGAGTCTTTCCAGCCCAGCCTGGAATTTGCGCCAGTTCTCGGCATAGGTTTTCGCCGCCGGCTCGAAACCCTGTTGCAGGCTTGCAAGCGCAAGGTCGGCGGCTTCCTCAGGCGAAGCGCCGAAGCCGAGCGCCAGCAGGGCAACCGTCTTGCCGGCCGAAAAGCCGATCTCGCCGGTCAGCGCGACATTGCCGTTTTCGGCCGCCCCGCTGGAGGGATCGAGCCCGCCATTGTCGTGCAACTGCTGCCAGCCGTCGGAGAAGCCAACATAGCCGGCCGAGCAGGCGCCCCAGGGCAGGGAGGAGGCGAGCGCAAGCGAGACGCCGCGTCCGGTGGCGAAAAGAATGCGCTGTCCCTTGTGCTCGCCGATCCAGGCGGTGTTGCCCATGCCGGCGTTGACGAGATGCGGCGCCAGCAGCGCGTAGACGCGGTAATCGGCAGCCTGGCCCTTGAGGGCGGTGAAACGCATTTCCTGCAGCAGGACAGGTCGTTTCGAATCCGTAACGATGCGCTTCTCGATCTTGTAAGCGCCGTCGGAAGCAATGTTGGTCAGCCGGTAGCCGGGGACGCCGTCCTCGAAAGGTTCGACGGTGTGGGCCGCATCGCGCTTCTCTTCGGAAAAATAGCCGCCGGGACCAGTCACGACCAGCCCCAGGTCACGCGTGCAGGCGCTGTCGAGGCGCGGATAATAGATTTCGTTCAGAATGCCGTGACTGATGGTGAACCAGAGCGGGCTTTTTGCCGAAAGCGCGGTGCCGACACCGCTTTTGGCGCTTGATGTCCAGCGTGCCGGTATTCCGGGCGCGCCTCGAGCAACGGTCGGCGTCACTGCCATGCAATCTGTCTCCTGCCCGTGTTCCTAGACCATGACGCGGCGGCTTATCAATCGTCGCACCGCAAGTTGATCGACGGCGCCAAGGCTTTGCAGTTGACAGCTTGCGGTTCGTCTGAATTTGTCTGACAATAGATAAAAAACAGGGACTGCACGTAACGATCATCAGGCAATATCAGCAACCTCGGGAGGAACCGACATGAAGAAACTGCTCGTATTGAGTGCATTCGCGGCGATGCTCGCCTCGGGCACCGCGCTTGCCGACACCAGCGGCAAGAAGATCGCCTTCTCCAACAACTATGCCGGCAATTCGTGGCGCCAGGCGATGCTCGACAGCTACGGCATCGTCACCAAGAAGGCGGTCGACGACAAGATCGTCGCTGCGGCGGACGTCTTCACCACCGCCGACAAGGAAGTGCCGACCCAAGCCGCGCAGGTGCAGAACCTGATCCTGCAGGGTTATGACGCCATCGTCATCAACGCCGCCTCGCCGGATGCGCTCAACGGCGCCATCAAGCAGGCCTGCGATGCCGGCATCACCGTCGTCTCCTTCGACGGGACTGTCACCGAACCCTGCGCCTACCGCGTCGTCGTCGACTTCAAGGACATGGGCAAGCAGGAAGTCGAGCAAATGGCCAAGTTCCAGCCCAAGGGCGGCAATCTGCTGGAAATCCGCGGTCTCGCCGGCACCTCGATCGACGATGCCATCCATGCCGGCATCCTCGAGGGCGTCGCCGCCCATCCGGAGTTCAAGATCGTCGGTTCGGTGACCGGCGACTGGGACCAGACCACGGCGCAGAAGGCGGTGGCGACCATCCTGCCGTCGCTGCCCGATGTCGTCGGCATCGTCGACCAGGGCGGTGACGGCTATGGCGCCGCGCAGGCCTTCGCCGCGGCCGGCAAGCCGCGCCCGACCATCATCATGGGCAACCGCCAGGACGAGCTGAAGTGGTGGAAGGAGCAGAAGGAAAAGGACGGCTACCAGACCTGGTCGGCCTCGATCGCGCCCGGCGTGTCGACGTTGGCCTTCTGGGTGGCGCAGCAGGTGCTCGACGGCCGCAAGGACATCCCGCACGATCTTCTGGTGCCTTATCTGGCCTTCACCCAGGACGATTTCGAGGCCGCGCTGCCGAACATCAAGGAAGGCGGCGTCGCCACCCACGAATACACGCAGGAAGACGCCATCGCGGCCATCAAGGCCAACATCAAGCAATAGTGGTGGGCAGGTTGCCGCCCGCATCGCCAACCGGATAAAAGTTGAGGATGCTCCAGGCTATTGCAGATATCGTCAGACTGGACGGCGCCGAAAAGCATTTCGGCGCCGTCCGGGCGCTTAACGGCGTCGACTTCCATGTCGGCGCCGGCGAATGCGTCGGGCTGGTGGGGCATAACGGCGCCGGCAAGTCGACGCTCATGCATATGGTGGCCGGCACGCTGCGGCCGGATGGCGGGCAGATCGCCGTACGCGGCAATCAGGAGGCGAGCTATTCGGTGGCGCGAGCGCTCGAGCTCGGCATACGCTGCGTGTTTCAGGAACTGTCGCTCTGTCCCAATCTCAGCATTGCCGAGAACACCCGCATCAACCATCCCTCGCTCGCCGGTTTGGGCTGGCGGCGCAAGGCCGCCGGTCTCATCCGCGCCAAGCTCGACGAGATCTTTCCCGACCATGGCATTTCGGCGGATGACATTGCCGGCGACCTTTCGATCGGCAGGCGGCAGATGGTCGAGGTGGCGCGCGCCTTCACGCTGACCCGCGAGCCGCTGCACCTTGTCATCCTCGACGAGCCGACCTCCTCACTCGATGCGCATACGGCGGGGCAATTGCTTTCATTCGTGCGCCGCTTCGTCGAAAAGGGCGGCAGCTGCATCCTGATCTCGCACGTGCTGGGCGAGGTGTTGCAGAACGCCGACCGCATCGTGGTGATGCGCGACGGCAAGGTGGTCGCGGCGGATGCCGCCAATGCCTTCGATCGCGATAAGCTGGTCGCCGCCATGGGTGGCGCCGAAGGGCATCACAAAGCCGCCGCCGAGGCCCGCAAGAGCGAGCCTGGCGCGCTCAGGGTTCGCGCGCGCCCGGCCAGGCAGCAGGACGGCAAGGAGCTGGTCGCCCGCGCCGGCGAGATCATCGGGCTTGCCGGCCTTGCCGGGCACGGCCAGACGGATCTGCTCCTGGCCATATTCTCGGCCGCCTCCCGCGCCAGGGCCGGCATCGAGGTGACGGCGCCGGTGGCGCTGGTCGCCGGCGACCGCCAGTCGGACGGCATCTTTTCGCAATGGTCGATCGCGCAGAATATCGGCATCCGCTCGCTGGCTCGGCTGCGCAACGGCCTGCTGATCTCGCCACAGCGCGAGGCCGACCTCGCCGAGTTCTGGAAGAAGAAGATCGGCATCCGCACGCCGGACATGAACAACAACATCTTCTCGCTGTCGGGCGGCAACCAGCAGAAGGCGCTGTTTGCCCGCGCGCTCGGCTCCGACGCCGAGATCGTGCTGATGGACGACCCGATGCGCGGCGTCGATATCGGCACCAAGCTCGAAGTCTACGATCTCGTGCGCGAGGAGGCCGCCAAGGGCCGCACTTTCCTCTGGTACACCACCGAGACCGAAGAGCTCGACAATTGCGATCATGTCTATGTCTTCAAGAACGGCCGCATCGTCGCCAATCTTGGGCGTGACGAGTTGACGGAGGAAAAGATCATCCAGTCCTCGTTCGGCGATGCGGCCTGAGATGACCGCGATCGCTCCCGGCACGCTCCCGAAATCCTCGCCGCGCGGCAGCGCTGCCCGGGCGCGCCTGCTGCGCGGCCTCTTGCCGGCCTTGTCACTGGCGCTGGTGCTGATCGCGATCGCCTGGCTCAATCCGCGCGCCATCAGCTATTTCGGCTTCAACCTGATGCTCAACCTGGCGATCCCGATCGCGCTGGCGACGATCGCGCAGATGTTCGTCATCGCCGGCAACGAGCTCGATCTGTCCATAGGGACGTTCGTCGGCTTCGTCGGCTGCGTGACTGCAACTTGGCTTAGGGATGCGCCGCTCATCGGCATCGTGGTTCTGCTGGGATCGATCGGCGTCTATGCCTTGCTCGGCGCGCTGATCCATCTGCGCAATTTGCCGTCGATCGTTGTCACGCTCGGCATGAGTTTCGTCTGGCAGGGGCTTGCCATCCTGGTCCTGCCCAAGCCGGGCGGCAAGGCGCCGGACTGGCTGCTTTCGATCATGTCCTTCAAGCCGCCCTACATCCCGTTTCCGATCCTTGCCGCGCTGCTGATCGCCGCGGTCGTGCATTTCGGCCTGATGCGCACGTCCTATGGCGTGATCCTGCGCGGTTCCGGCGGCAACGCCGCGGCGCTGAGGCGCGCCGGCTGGTCGTTGCTCAAGACCAAGGTCGTGCTGTTCGCGCTGACAGGCCTGTTCGGCGTGCTTTCCGGCATGGCGCTGATCGGCATCACCACCTCGGCCGACGCCAATATCGGCAACGGCTACACACTGCTGTCGATTGCCGGCGTCATCCTCGGCGGCGGCGAGTTCGTCGGCGGGCGCGTGTCGCCGATCGGCGCGGTGCTCGGGGCGCTGACGCTGGCGCTGGCCGCATCACCGCTCTTGACCTTCATGCACATCCCGCCCGACTGGCAGGTGGCCGCCAATGGCGCGATCCTGATCATCGTGCTTGCCGCGCGGGTGCTGATCAGCCGCAGGGAGAGGTAAGCGATGGCCTCGCTGCGTATGGTGCTCGAAAAGCCCTGGATCTGGTCCTTTGTCGGCGCGCTGGTCGTCTGGCTGGCAACCATCGTCTTCACCGGCGGCTATGGCGCCGGCGGCATGGTCACGGCGGCGCTCTCGCTTGCCGTCTTCACCGTCATCGTCGGCGTCGGCCAGATGTTCGTCATCACGCTGGGACCCGGCAATGTCGACCTGTCGCTGCCGGCCAATATCGGGCTGGCCAGCGCGGTCGCGATGAAGGTGATGGGCGGCAGCGATGCCATGATCGTCGTTGGTCTGCTCGCGGCACTTGCTTGCGGCGCCGCGATCGGCGCCATCAACTACCTGCTGATCTGGGCGCTGAGGATACCGCCGATCATCGCCACGCTGTCGGCGAGCTTCATCATCCAGTCCGTCGACATCAGCTATGGCCGCGGGTTGCAGATCAAGCCGCCGCCGGGCTTCGCCGACTTCACCAACTGGCAGGTGCTGGGCATTCCGGTGCTGGCGATGCTGACGGTGGTCTTCACCATCGGCGCCGCACTTGCGCTGCAGCGCATGATCTACGGCCGCTCCGTGCTGGCGATCGGCCAGAACATCCGCGCCGCCTGGCTCGCCGGCGTCCATGTCGGCCGCATCCGCTTCCTCACCTACACGCTGTGCGGCGCGCTGGGCGGCATCGACGGGGCGCTGCTCGCCGGTTATTTCCGCGGCGCCAATGTCGACATCGGCAACGAATACCTGCTGGCCTCGATCGCGGTCGTGGTCATCGGCGGCACCTCGGTCGCCGGCGGCAAGGCCAACGTGCCGGGCGTCTGGGGCGCCGGCCTGTTCCTGGTACTCTTGCTCACCATGCTCAATACCTTCGGCGTCAGCGCCGGCGTGCGGCTGGTCCTGACCGGACTGATCATCGTCGGCGTCATCACGGCGGCCGGCGGCGAGAAGGCGGTGCGCTAGAGCGTTTCACCGTTTCACGGAAACGGCGAACCGCTCTATCTCTTTGTTTTGACGCAATTCCGGACGGAAGGCTACGGCGAAACCGCCGAACCTAACCGCTCACTTTTCCTGGGATCGCCCTAATTCCCCGACACAGGGATTTTGAAAGGTTGCCGTTTGTCTTGGCGCAAGATTTCCGTTCATGTCCGTGAAATCAGCGCAAACGCCGGGGATTGGTTGAAGCCGCCGCAACCTCGTCATTCTATGGCGGAGCAAGGAGCGAAGCGACGCGGCGCAGACCATAGAATCCATTCCGTGACGTCAAGGCGTCGCCACGGTGCAGAATTTTGCTCCGCTGTACTCCCTGGTGAAGGTAACGGCATGGATTCTAGGGTCTTCGCGACGGAGCTTCGCTCCTGCTCCGCCCTAGAATGACGATCGCGATGGGCGTTTCGGCCAATCTCCAACGCATGCCACCTGCCAACGCAAACAGAGCCGACCGGTCAAAATCCCTGTGCAGTGCCACTGAGCAAACGGTCTTCCGTACGGGATTGCGTTGAAGCCCTACTTTGCCGCCTTTGCCCGCTCGATCGCGTCGACGATCATCTTCTTGGCATATTTGGAGTCGTGCCAGCCCTCGATCTTGACCCACTTGCCGGGCTCGAGATCCTTGTAATGCTCGAAGAAGTGCTGCACCTGCTGGCGCGTGATTTCCGGCAGATGCGTGTATTCGGTTACGTTCTCGTAGCGCAGCGTCAGCTTGGGCGAGGGAACGGCGATCACCTTCTCGTCCTGGCCGGCATTGTCTTCCATGATCAAGACGCCGATCGGCCGAACATTGATGACGCAGCCTGGCACCAGCGCGCGCGTGTTGCAGACCAGAACGTCGATCGGGTCGCCGTCGCCCGACAGCGTGTGCGGCACGAAGCCGTAATTACCGGGATAGCGCATCGAGGTGTGCAGGAAGCGGTCGACGAACAGCGTGCCGGCCTCCTTGTCCATCTCGTATTTGATCGGCTCGCCGCCGATCGGCACCTCGATGATGACGTTGACGTCGTCAGGTGGGTTCTTTCCGGTCGCAATCGCTTCGATACGCATGATCTATCCCTCTCTCGATTCCAAGACCGATAGCGGGCGAAACGTCATGGTGCAATGCGGTGAATAGCACTGAACGCTAATGAAAGCGCACAGTTTGTGATGGCCTGTAACTTAGGCGACGTTAGTCATTCCAGACGAAGGCGACCTTCTTCAGCGCCTTCTGCTCGAAGACCTCGACGCCTTCGGCGATATCACGGCCGCCATTGCCGGCATAGAAGGCCAAGGCGTTGTGGTTGTCTTCCAGCGCCCAGACCACCAGGCCACGCAGGCCATGGTCGGCGAGCCGGGCCTTGGCCGCCTTGAACAGGCGGCTGCCGAGCCCGATGCCCTGGTATTCGGGACGCAGGTAAAGCTCGTAGATCTCGCCCTGCTGGCGGAGCTCGCGGGCGCGGTTCTTGCCGATCGTGGCGTAGCCGGCGACCGTCCCGCCGATCTCGACCACCAGCACGGTGGCGGCGCGGCGAATCGCGTTGGCCCACCAGTCGACGCCGCGGCGGTTGATCATCGAGGTCAGCGTGCGGTGCGGGATGATGCCGGAATAGGCGCCGCGCCAGGCCTGCTGGTGCACCTCGGCGATGGCGCTCGCGTCGCGCGGCTCTGCCTTCCGAATGTCGATCGTCAGCGTGTTCATGATTGGTTAACCATAAACCCGCATCGGCTGATTGCAAAGAGTCCGCCAAACCCCTTCGACGCTTTCGCACAGGCGAAAGGCGCGTGGGCGGACAAGGCGCCTAGAGCCGGATGATTTCAGGTCGAATCGACCTGAAATCTGAATCCGTCTCTAAATCCGAGAGATAGAGCATGATGTCGCCCGAAAACCGCTTCACACTTTTCGGCATCATGCTCTGATCAGATTTCGACAAGATGATCGTCGAGTTCGTTGGCGTCGCCTTCCGTCACCGGGAAATGCTCGACGAGCACCGCGCCGACCGTGCCGATGGCCTTGACGAAGCCGTCGGGCAGCCGGTCGTCCCCGGCATGCTTCGTCAGGTCGCGCACGACGCCGTCCCAGACATGCTGGCCGACCTTGGCATCGATGCCGGAGTCGGCGACGACCTCGGCATAGCGCTCAGCGATGGAGACGAAGACGAGCACGCCCGTGCGGGCCTGCGTACGGTGGACGTTGCGGGCCAGGAACTGCTTCATCGCATTGGCGTGCGCCGCCTGATAGCGCAGCCTTCTCGGCACGAAATGAATGCGCAAGGCGGGCAGAAACCAGAGCAAGGCGAGAACCGAGGCCTGCGCCAGCACTTGTGCCAGGACGAAATGCGGCAGCCGGATGGTCAGCCACCAGGCCTCCAGCCCGTAGGCGACGGCAAGGCTGGCGATGAACAGGCCGATCGCCGTCGTGAACGCAGCCGGAAAGAAGTAGCCGTCGCTGGCTCGAGCGACGACGCAGTAGATCTCGCCGTCGGTCTTCAACTCGGCCGTCCGGATCGCCTCGGCGATGCGGTCATGGTCCTCGGCGCTGATCGATCGCGTTGCCATGATGCCTCACCAGCTTCCCGAGGAGCCGCCGCCACCGGACGAGCCGCCACCGCCGGAAAATCCGCCGCCGCCACCCGAGGACCAGCCGCCGCCGCCCGACGACCAGCCACCGCCACTCGACGAGGAGGATCGCCGGCCAGGCTCGAAAGTCATGCCGAGCCAGCGGTAGCGGCCGGGTCCGATCTTCTGGCCGAAGATCGGCGGCAGCACCGTCATCGCGATGCCGCCGAAGAAGATCAGCGCCCAGATGGTGATGAAGATGGCGAAGAACAGGTCATCGGAGTTGAACGGCGCCTGCTCGTTGCGCTTGCCGCGCGCTTCGAGCTCCTCCGGATTGCCCTCCAGCACCATGATCATGTCGTCGACAGCCTTGGTGATGCCGCCGGAGAAATCGCCGGCGCGGAAGGCCGGCACCATGTCGTTCTCGATGATCAGCTTGGTGTGCAGGTCGGTGAGCGTGCCTTCGAGACCATAGCCGACCTCGATGCGCATCTTGCGGTCGTTGGGCGCCACCAGGAGCAGAACGCCGTTGTTTTCCTTGGCCTGGCCGAGCTTCCAGAAGCGGAACAGCCGGTTGGCGTAAGGCTCGATCTCCTCGCCGCCGAGGCTGGGTATGGTGGCGACGACGATCTGGTCCGAGCCTTTTGTCTCGAAGTCGGCAAGTTTCTGGGTCAGCGCCGCGCGTGTGCCGGCATCGATGATGCCGGCATTGTCGACGACGCGGCCGGTCAGCGCGGGGAGGTCGGCGGCGAGGGCGGCGAGGGGGAGGAGGAAGAGAGCGAGCAAAACACCGGCGAAGGCGCTCCGGCACACCCCCCTCTGGCCTGCCGGCCATCTCCCCCGCAAGGGGGGAGATTGGATGTCGATGCGGTCTTAGCCCA